>NZ_KV821149.1:0-51974 GCF_001815595.1 Staphylococcus sp. HMSC070D05
ATATCATTCCCACTAATTGGGGTCAGTCCATTGTAGAAACATTGGCTCTTTTTTTTTAAGTCAAATAAAAAAACTCTTTACTTAAAAAGTAAAGAGTCAAATGACGGAAACGGAGGGATTCGAACCCTCGCGCCGCTCTCGCGACCTACACCCTTAGCAGGGGCGCCTCTTCAGCCAACTTGAGTACGTTTCCATATGGCTCCGCAGGTAGGATTCGAACCTACGACCGATCGGTTAACAGCCGATAGCTCTACCACTGAGCTACTGCGGAATAATATAACGTGTTCTTTAATCAACACAAATATAATTATATCAATAATCTTAAAATTTGCAAGGGATAGTCTTTAAAAAATATACGGAACATTTACACTAAATTAATATAATCGTTCCGTATATTTTAAAAATAAACATACAGCTATTTATCTTCTAATAAAGAATAGTGTGAAAGTGCCTCAAAGATATTTAAAGATGTTTTTTCATAATCGATTGGCATATCTGGATTATTAGACTTCATTCTTGCTTGTTTATCAATCATATAGTAATAGAAAATAGAATTAGAATATTGATGCCATAAACTATGAAAAGATACATTTAATGTTAGTGATTCTTGATTAGCAAAGACAATTTTACTCTTTCTGTTTTTTAATGGCTTAATATCAGAAATATAATGCATATTAATCCATATATTTTCTTCTAAACGGTCTGAATGTGTTGGGAAAAAGTAAGTTGGAAACAATGGTGTGAGAAGGATGGGAGGTTTACTAGTTATTCCAGCAATGCGTTGAGTTTCAGCTTTCTTGCTTAAGTAGTTATTGTCATAAAATCTACAAGATCGTTCAATAATTTTTTGAGTTTTAAAAGGGCTTATTTCTCGTGAGGTATCGAATTTGAGGATTTCTGAGCCGTTCGGTTGTTGATGATCATCAAAGGTAGGTCTAATCACCATATCACCTTTACGTATGACATAAATCGTATTAGGAGATTTATTGAACTGAGTCATAAGATCAGCTCCTTATTTAATTATTTATTATTAAGCACGAAGAGTGATTAATAATATAAAGTTATTATATAAAAAAAGTATATATTGTCAAGTTATCATATAAAAATAAAATTACACTAATCTGTTTAGAAAAGTCTGAATATTCATTGATTTCAAAATAAAAAGCTTGTATACTATTTTTAAATTAATAGAAAGGTAGTGAATCTTATGTATTACAATACAAATGTTAAACATACCACACTAGAAGAATTTGTAACGACGGTGAATGATTTAGGTGTAGAACTTGTGATTGACGAAGCGTTACGTTTAGAAAGAAAGAAACAACTTATAACATTGATTGATGAAGCCTTGGTTAATAGAAATGAAGATGATTTTAATCAATATACTACTGAATTAAAACATTTGGAGGCATTTCTCAATGAGTAAATCCGGTTCCAATGAGTCATTATAAAAAGGTCTATTCTCTAAAATAAAGTGAATAGACCTTTTTAAATTATTTTCTTTTTGAATTTCCTTCTATTTTATTTTTAATCCATTTCAATACATAACCTGTAATAATTGTTCTCACAATACGTTTAATAAAGTTTTTCATAGTCACATTCTCCTTTTTAAAACTATTATTAATTTATACCCTATTTTCTTTAATTTAAAGAAGAAAGTTTAAATACTTTTGTTTGTTTTTTATCTAGGTATAAAAATATATCCATTATTATCAGCTTTAGTAGTAAAGATAATGATAATGCCATGAATGATCGAAATAATTGTTGGAATAAGTGTCCAAAAAAAGACCAAATGTAATACGCCTTGGCCAACTTTATCCGCATAGAACTTGTGAATCCCAACGCCACCTAAGAACAATGCACATAATACATATAATGCTTTGTTTACTCTCATATTATGGATGCCTCCTTATTTTCATATTGTAAGTAATTTATGATTAAAATCAAGAATGTCACTTATAAAAGAATTAGTTTATACTTACTATAATATTTAATTTCTTGTAAGAATATGAGTATGATGTAGATGGGGGTGATAATATGATTAGAAAAGCGACACCGAGTGATAATAAGCAAATCGCAAAACTTTATTATTTAATATGGAAAGATATGGAACTTGACATTGTAAAGGAAATTTCTGAAAAGCGTATAATCAATTTACTCGAACTTAGTATAGTCAATGTACATTATCGTACCTATTATAAAAATATATGGGTATATGAAAAAAATAATGAAGTAGCCGGTTGTATTATCGCTTATGATGGATCGAAAGAAATGGAGTTTGAAGAACAATGGAACCAACTGCCTCTTGAAGAAGATATCAGATTAGTTGGAACACCTTTACCTATAAAAGAAGCTAAACATGATGAGTGGTATATTGAAGCAGTGGTCACATCGCCTGATTATAGAGGACAAGGTATTGCAACACAATTATTTGAATACTTGATTACCACAGGTTCTAATAAAAAATGGAGTTTAAATTGTGACTACAATAATGAGAAAGCACTTAAACTTTATAAACAACTAGGTTTCAAATGGGTCGAAGATATTAATTTATATGGTCATGATTATCTACATATGATATATATATCATAATAAAAAACCAGCATTGTTAAAAAAGAACAATGCTGGTTAAAACAAATTAGATACCACCTAAAAGTGCGCTGATATAAATACCTAAAGCGTACAAAATACCAAAGATTGTATTCGTTTTACCAGTCGCTGCCATCGCTGGCATCATGCTTGGTGGTGTATCGTTTTTATTAAAACGGCGAATTGCTTTGATTGGCATTGGGAATGAGAATAATACTAACAAGTAGAATAATGAGCCACCTGATTTGAATAAAGCAGTAAATATTACGATTAAGTATGCTAAGATATACATCGCTGCCATAAACGTAATAGAAGCTTTTTTACCTAATAAAATAGGTAAGGTTTTACGACCACTTGCTCTATCTTTAACACGGTCACGAATGTTATTAGCCATATTAATTAACCCGATTGTAATGACAATAGGTAAGCTAAGCCAAACAACGAAACCATTGACATTACCTGTTTGAATAAAGAAGGTAAGTAAAATGATAATCATACCCATAAATAATCCGGAGAATAATTCACCAAATGGCGTCCATGAAATAGGAATAGGTCCACCAGTATATAAATAACCAATTGCCATACATACAATACCAACTGGAATAATCCAAAATGAACTATTAGCAGCTAGATATATACCAAGTAAAGCGGCAATAATATAAAAAGCAATTGCTAGATTCATGACAAGTTTTGGACTCATACCATTTCGAACAATCGCGCCACCGATACCTACAGATGTATGATCGTCTAATCCTTTTTTAAAATCATAATATTCATTAAACATATTAGTCGCTGCTTGAATTAAAAGACATGCGATTAACATTGCTAAAAATAGGCTGAATTTAATATGATCTTGACTGCCCAGTAAGAAAAGTTTAGCTGTCGCTGTTCCTACTAATACAGGGACAATAGACGCGGTTAAAGTATGAGGTCTCATTAAATGCCAATATTTTCTAACAGTTGAATATTGTTGATATTGATCTGCCATAATATAATCTACCTCTTATAATATAAAGTTTTAACATATGTATTTTAAAGGAATAGGTAAGAAAGGTCAATCAACGTGAAATATTTCTCTAAATTGATTAAGCAATTATAATACGATGAATAACGAAAAATGTTACAATATTTTAATGAGTAAAAAAAAGATAATGAAAGAAGTGAAATGAATGGCTGCTAACCTAATGGAAGACAAAATTTTGGAATCTATATATGAAAGCAATAAAAACTGGGTTTCTGTTGAAGTCGTGTTAAATAAATCTTTAACACCAAGTGAATTATTTAATTTAACTGAAAAACAAGCTGGAGATCGATTTTATTTGCGATTAAACGATAATATGTCTTCATTTTTCGGCTATCATGCAATTCAAAGATTTAAGAATAACTTTGAAAATAAACAATCTATCTTTCGGGAATGGGAAAAATTTAAAAATGATGTAGAACTAATTCATGTTAATACGCAAAAGCATCACCTTAAAATAGTAGGGGGATTCCAATTTTCAAATCATAAATCTGATGATGAGTGGCGTGAATTTGGGATTAATCATTTTGTGGTACCTGAAGTACTTATTTCTTCAGTTAACAATCAAACCATTTTGACATATACAGTTGAAAAAGCTCAATTTGAAATGGAAAAATTAAATCAAATGATTAATTATTTCGAAAATGCTCAAGTCGATACGACAGAACGAGAGACAGCTTTAGGCAATGTAACACGCATGGAAGACATTTATGTTGATGAATGGAAAGATCTTGTAAGTCAAACGATTGAACAACTTGATAAAGATAAAAAAGTAGTACTTGCGAGACGTCGCTTAATTAAGTTTGATAAGCCAATTAGTATTCCTTATGTACTTAATCGTGCGTTAAACAATGAGAAAAATAGTTACTTATTTATCCTAGAGTCTAACCAATCTGTATTCTTTTCTCAAACACCAGAACAATTATTAAAAGTTGAGAACGGTGTATTATCTACGAAGGCTGTAGCAGGAACCATTCCTCGAACACAAGATGCTGAAAAAGATGAAAAAAATGTTCAAGCATTTCTACAAGACAGTAAAAATCTAGGTGAACATCAATTTGTCGTTAGAAGCATTTTAAATGATATTAAGCCTTATGTAGAAAATGTAGAGTACAATCAAAAACCTAATATTTTAAAAAATGATCATATGTACCATTTGTATACTGAAATAAAAGGAACATTATTGAATCATTCGTATATTAGTTTAATTGATGAGTTACATCCTACACCTGCCTTAGGGGGTTATCCTAAGAAAGAAGCAGTTGATTATATTGAAAAAAATGAATTTGGTACACGAGGATTATATGGATCTCCAGTTGGATATATCGATGTAGATGATGATTGTGAATTTATTGTGGCTATTCGTTCAATGTTAATTAAACAAAATCAAACTACTTTATTTGCAGGTTGTGGCATCGTAAAAGATTCTAATGCTGAAAGTGAAGTTGAAGAAACATCGGTGAAATTTTCACCAATGATGAATGCTTTAGGAGTAGTGAATAAGAATGAATCATAAAGAAGCTTTAACTAAACAAGTTTATACATTTGCATCAGAGTTATATGCCTATGGTGTGCGAGAAGTCGTTATTAGTCCGGGCTCACGTTCGACGCCTTTAGCTATTGCATTTGAAGCGCATCCCAATATTAAAACTTGGATACATCCTGATGAACGTAGCGCAGCTTTTTTTGCTTTAGGATTAATTAAAGGAAGTGAACGCCCAGTTGCGATTTTATGTACTTCTGGAACAGCGGCTGCTAATTACACGCCAGCTATAGCTGAAAGTCAAATCAGTCGTATACCGCTTATAGTATTAACTAGCGATCGCCCACATGAACTTAGAAGTGTAGGCGCACCACAAGCGATTAACCAAGTCAATATGTTTGCAAATTATATTAACTTCCAATTTGATATGCCTGTAGCTGATGGCAGTCAAGAAATGCTCAATACTATCAATTATCAAATGCAAATTGCAAGTCAATATTTATATGGTCCACACCGTGGTCCAATACATTTTAATTTGCCATTTAGAGAACCGTTAACACCAGATCTTGAAATGACTGAGAATTTAAAATCTGAACATAAAATATTGCCTCATTATCAAAAAAATATAGATATACAAGATATAAAAAATGTATTAAAAGATAAGAAAGGCCTGATCATTGTAGGGGATATGCAACATCAAGCAGTCGATCAAATTTTAACTTATGCTACAATTCATGACTTACCAATTCTTGCAGATCCACTTAGTCAATTACGTAAGTTTAACCATCCTAATGTCATTACAACATATGATTTATTATACCGTTCTCATTTAAATATTGATGTTGATTTTATTATACGTGTAGGTAAACCAGTTATTTCTAAAAAATTAAATCAATGGCTTACACGCACAAATGCATTTCAAATATTAGTTCAAAATAATGATAAAATTGATGTATTTCCAACACCGCCACACATCTCATATGAAATATCAGCAAATGATTTCTTCAGAAGTTTAGTGAATGAACCAACAGTAAACCGTAAGGATTGGATTGAACGTTGGCAATCTATAGAAGCACAATCTCGTAAAGCAATCACTCAACATATGTCTCAAGCGACAGATGAATCAGCATTTGTAAGTACACTGATTCAAAAACTCACTAAAGATGATGCGTTATTTGTAAGTAATAGTATGCCTATTCGTGATGTAGATAATTTATTATTTGATAGTGAAGTAGAAGTGTATGCTAATCGAGGTGCAAATGGTATTGATGGTGTTATTTCTACTGCTTTAGGTATGGCAGTACATAAAAGAGTGACATTACTGATTGGAGATTTAGCTTTTTATCATGATATGAATGGATTATTAATGGCTAAATTAAACGATATTCATATTAATATTGTTATACTTAACAACGATGGTGGCGGTATATTTTCTTATTTGCCACAAAAAACAGCAGCAGAGCAATACTTTGAACGTCTATTTGGTACACCAACTGGACTAAATTTTGAGTACACTGCCATGTTATATGACTTTTCATTTAAACGTTTAAATAATATTACCGATTTTTCTCAAGTATCATTTTCAAATATGAATTCATATATATATGAAATTCTTACAAATCGTGAAGATAACTTAGAACAACATCAACTTTTATATAAAAAATTGAGTGAGATCTTAAATGTTACATTATAATTTTTATAAATCTGAGCATCCAAGCAATCAATTATTGATTTTACTTCATGGTTTTATTAGTGATAGTCAAACTTATATGAATCATATAGAGGCGTATCTTACTCAATGTAATGTTTTAACTATTGATTTACCTGGACATGGCAAAGATGACTCACCTACAGATCAAATATGGGACTTTCCGTATATAACGGAACAAATAAATCGAGTTTTATCTCAATTTGAGAAATATAAATTCAGTTTATTAGGTTATTCAATGGGTGGACGCGTAGCACTCTACTATGCAATACATGGTCAATATGAAATCAAACAATTAATATTAGAAAGTACATCACCAGGCATTGCTGACGAATCCTTACGTAAAGAAAGACAGGCTATTGATCAAGCACGTGGACGTGTATTAGAAATAGCTGGAATTGAAGTATTTGTAAATGATTGGGAAAAACTCCCTTTATTTCAAACACAATATCTATTAGATGATAATAAAAAACAGGCAATGCGTCGTATGCGACTTGCGCAAAATCCTTATAAGTTAGCGAAAGCTTTAAGAGATTATGGAACCGGACATATGCCTAATTTATGGGGAGATATTAAGCGTATAAAAAGTGATTGTCTTATTCTAGCAGGAGAATTAGATGAAAAATTCGTTAATACTGCTAAAAAAATGGCACAAGAAATTAAAAACTATCAAATCCATATTTTTAAAAATGTAGGTCACACAATTCATGTGGAAGATGAAGCGGAATTTGATACAATAGTATTAGGTTTTTTAAAGGAGGAGCAAAATGACTAGACAGTGGGAAACACTAAAAGAATATGATGAAATTAAATATGAATTCTTCGAAGGAATTGCAAAAGTAACAATTAACCGTCCAGAAGTACGTAATGCATTTACACCTAAAACAGTAGCTGAAATGATTGATGCATTTACTAGAGCACGTGATGATCAAAATGTTTCTGTTATTATCTTAACAGGTGAAGGCGATAAAGCGTTTTGTTCAGGCGGAGATCAAAAGAAACGTGGACATGGTGGTTATGTTGGTGAAGACCAAATTCCTCGTTTAAATGTATTGGATTTACAACGTTTAATTCGTGTTATTCCTAAACCAGTTATTGCAATGGTTAGAGGTTATGCAATTGGTGGAGGTAACGTATTAAATGTAGTATGTGACTTAACAATTGCTGCAGATAATGCAATCTTTGGTCAAACTGGACCTAAAGTAGGGTCATTTGATGCTGGTTATGGTTCAGGATACTTAGCTCGTATCGTAGGCCACAAAAAAGCACGTGAAATTTGGTACTTATGTCGTCAATACAATGCTCAAGAGGCATTAGAAATGGGCTTAGTTAATACTGTAGTACCTTTAGATAAAGTAGAAGATGAAACAGTTGCTTGGTGTAAAGATATTATGAAACATTCACCAACAGCATTACGTTTCTTAAAAGCTGCAATGAATGCAGATACAGATGGTTTAGCTGGTTTACAACAAATGGCTGGAGATGCTACATTACTGTATTACACTACTGATGAAGCAAAAGAAGGTCGTGACGCATTTAAAGAAAAACGCGATCCTGATTTTGATCAATTCCCTAAATTCCCATAAACAATAGTAATAAAAAAACGCAAAATTGACTTAGTCAATCTTGCGTTTTTTTTAATTATCTAACACATTAGGATAGTGTTCTTTTAAATATAATTCTAAACGGCGCATACCTTCTTTTAAGACGCTCATTTCATAAGCATAAGAAATACGAATATAGCCTTTTCCTATATCTGTAAAAGAAGATCCTGGCACCATCGCAACATGTGCCTCTTCCAGTACATTGACACAAAAGTCAAAATCATTATTAGTGAATCGTTTAATACTTGGGAAAATATAAAATGCACCTTCAGGTTGAGCTTCAAGTTCGAATCCTAGCGATAACAATTTAGCTTTTAAATAATCACGTCGTTCAATATAAGCTTCGTTCATATATTTTGGTGCTTCTAAGCCCTCATTTAATGCAGCGATACAAGCAATTTGAGCAGGAACATTAGCACAAATACAGTTATATGCATGCATGAAAGTTAATTTTTCAATTAAATATTCAGGACCGATTAAAAAACCGATACGGATGCCTGTAGCTGAATGTGATTTACTTAAGCCACCAATGAGTAATAGTTGATCACGTATCTCTTTATATTCTGCAAAAGAAGTATGTGTTCCTGTAAACGTATTTTCAGCGTAGATTTCATCACTGATAATAAATATTTCTTTAGTTTTTAAATAATGTACAAGGGCTTCAACTTCTGAGCGCTCTAATATAACACCAGTTGGATTAGTAGGATAATTTAATAAAATTGCTTTAGTTTGATTAGTAAAGTAAGCTTCAATTAGCTCAGGTGTTACCTTAAAGTCAGAATGTGTGGTATCAATATAAACAGGTTTACCACCTAAAGTTTCAACTAATGGGATATATCCAGCATAAATAGGGCCAGGGATTAAAATTTCATCTCCAGGTTCGATTATACTTCTTAGCGATGTATCTAACGCTTCACTTGCACCGTTTGTAACAATAATTTCTTCTTCACTATAAAAAAATCCATATCTATGCTTAAAATATTGACTAATCGCTTGACGTGTTTCAGTAAGACCTTTGTTATGTGAATAACTTGTTTTATCTTCGCTTATTGCATTAATATATGCTTGCTTAACCACATCAGGCATTGGAAAATCAGGTTGGCCAATAGTTAAATTAACGCAGTCGTCAATATTTTTTATTCGACTTGAAAACTGTCGGATACTTGGCGCTCTTAAAAACCTAGAATTTGAATTTAAAGTTAATTTCATATTTACACCTCTAAATGTAATCATTCAAAGTATTATGACCTCTTTACTTTGAAATAGAATATAATTATCATATCATATTTTTATTTATAATATTTAATTAATAAAATCTCACTTTCTCTCAATTTAAATAGAAAAATGAGAAATCGTGTATAATGAATGGATCATATCATATTATTAAAATGAATTTAGTCAATTTATTGAATAGTATTGTCTAATTATAAAATTAACTTTATAATATAAACAATTACTAGAGTGGAGTAGAACAGCTATGTATAATCAACTAGAAAAACTTATTACCCTAACAAATAATGATCTTAATTTAGTAAATAGACGCTTTGGCCAACGGACTGATATAACAAATGACCAACTGGAATTATTAAGAATTCTTTATAACTATGATCGATTATCACAATATGATTTAACAATGAAGATTAGTAGAGAACAATCTATTGTATCTCGTTGGATAAAGAAATTAGTTCATAAAGGTTATATTACAAGTCAACAGTCACATGAAGATTTACGTTGTAAGGATTTATGTTTAACAACTGAAGCTAGAGATTTAATTAAACAAATCAATATAGCAAGATGTGAATTAATCGAAGCTAGATGTCAATGTTTAACAGAAGAGGAAATCAATAATTTGAATCATCTTTTAAATAAGCTTAATAGTCGTCATCTTTATATCTAACATAGCACCCATTTTATTGTTCTTTATAACATAGCACAATAAGATGGGTGTTTGTATTAAATATAAAATTTAGAGCAGAAAAAAATCTGAGACAGAAATAAGTGTCTCAGATTCTTTTACGTATGGGTAGACGATAACTGAATTGAAACTGAATTCAGTCTCACTCCCAAGTATTATTATTGATTAAATACTGGTATTTCAAAATATTTACCAACTGAATTAATTTGATCGTATAAGTATTTTAAACTTTTAGCATTCAAATTTGCCCAATTAATATCAGTAGCATATTGATGTGTACCAGGTTGATCAGGATTCCAACGCATTTTATAAAGTGTATTTTGACCAGATTTAATATAATCTTGAGCAATAAATTTAGCTCCATCAATAATAGCTTTAGAAATACTATTCCAGCCAGATTGTTTTGCGTAATTAATTCCATTTACAAGTGGTGCATAGTCATAAGCTCCAATACCATATACATTATAGTATTTAATAGGGGAATTAGAAACGACTTGATTATTAACCAAATTTGCACCTTTAGCAAGTTTAGATTGGCCATTACCCGTTTCAAGTAAGGCATGAGCAATTAAGTAAATTTCATTAACACCTGTCAATTTTGCAGCATTAGCAAATGCTTGACCTTGGTTTTCTAACATTCCCTTACCTTTAAGTAGTCGATTTAAACGATCTACAGATAATGATTGTGGACGATCTAAACGTAAAAATTGATATTTTAAAGCTGAATTTTTTGCAAGTGTTTTCGCGTTCATAGCATTTTTAATTTCATTATACGTTGCATTTGACCAACCGCTATTATTACGTTGAACTTGTGGTGGCGCACCGTAAACATTTTGTTGAATTTTAGTGATATCATCAAGTGTTCTATAGTTTTTAGATAGTTTAACTAATTGTTGTTGTAAATCGCTTTTCTTAATCCATACTGATTTACCATTACTTAATTTACCATAATACCAAGTGATACCATTTACTACTTTTCGTTTTGTAACTTGAAAAATTTGTTCATTAAATGGCTTAAGTGAGTACGCTTTAGCTGAAGTAGGGTCGTCATAGTAAAAACTATTACCATTAGTTATAACTAAATCATCGTTATAGTCTTCTGCTGTATCGAAAGATGAAGCGTCTGTTAAATCTTTTAATGCAATCCAACCTGTTTGATTATTAACTGTACCGTATAAATACGTTTTACCATCAACAATTGTCGATTTAGAAGCTTTGAAATTTTGATTAGCAATGTTGTTTTTATCTAATCGTTGTTGATTAGTGCCCCAAGCAATCGTATACAAGCCATTATTATTTTGGTTGACAGTATAAGTACCTTTCACTTTTTGTTCTTCATCTAAATTTTTAATATTTAAGTCTTTAACATTATACCAACCTAATGGGGTATTTCCAGAAGTACTAGATAATAAAACATATGTATTATCATCTAATTTTTTTTCTTTAGTTACAACATATGTTTTGTTAGCATATTGCTTTGCGTGCTTACCACTTGCATCGTAAATACTTGAACGTATACCATCATTGGTTGAATTTACTTGAGCAATTTTTGAAACAGTTTGAACACTACTTGTTTTTTGACTCGCTTTTACAGTTTGAACATCGTCTGATAAAATCCAGCCCCAAACTTTATTGATAACACCGTGAAGATACGTATTTGAGCCTACTTTTAAAGCGTCTATCGATTTTAGAACATCACCTTTTGAAGGAACTATTGCTTTAATTTGAGACGAACCGCCCCAAGGTGTTTCATATATATTACTATTTCCTTTGATATTGTAATTTTTAATACCATCATTTATAGGTGTTGTAGTTTGAATATTAATTTCAGATGAAGGAATCCAACCGTGTGATTGATTACCATTAAAGTCAGAAATCAAATAAAAGTTTTTGTTATTTAATGTCGCTTTTTTAGTTACACGATAAGTATTACCGTTAATAGAAGGATTTATTTTTCCAGATGAGTCATATACTGTCGTGTAAGCACCATTATTTCTTTTAGCTACTTGTCCTAAAGTGTTATTTAATTGAGAAATATTAAGTACATTAGCTGTATCCGCTTTGTTTTGAATATTATTTAAATAATATTTACTTACCCAACCAGTTAAACCATTTACTGAACCATATACATATGTTGATTTACCTACTTGTTGTGATGCACTCGCTTTAAATGGAGATTGATTTGATTTAGACACTGTTCCAGCAATTTGATTATAATTACCCCATGGAACAGTGTATAGTGTCGTTCCAGGTTTAATAGTATAAGATTTATTTACTTTCGTTTTAGAAGTAGTAGTATTATAAATCGTTTCATTTTGTTTAACCCATCCATATAATTTTCCACTATTATAATCGGATACTAGGTAATATTTGTCTTTACCAAGCTGTGCAGATTTTGTAACTGCTAAAGTATTATGAACTTGATTCGTCGTTTTTCCCTTAGAATCATATACAGTAGTATAAAGACCGCTATTATCTGATTTAATTTGAGCTAAGCCATTATTAGATGTTACTGTTAATTTTTTATTATTTATACTTGGTTTAGTAGTAGGAGTTGAATTATTTGTAGATGTTGTACCCCATGGTGCAACTTTACCCATTTTAATTAAATATTTTTCGTTAATTAAATCATATAATTCATCATAACTATAATTATGATTACTCAAGTAGGCATGTGGATCAGCGTGATCTGTACCTCCAAGATAACGACTAATAGCATAATGAGTCCATACTGTTCCTTTAGCATCATATTCAGCACTATCTGGTTTTAACCCATAATATTGTAATTGTGTAGCAGCGTAATCTGCATAGTTATTCATTGAACGTGCAAATGAAGCATAATCATGTGTATGAACAATTTCAACATTAATAAAACGATTATTTCCATATGGTCCAGCTCCCCAAGATAAATAATCAGTAGGGGCAGTCTCAATAATACGATTTCCATCTACAAATGCATGTACAAACGCATTTGTATAATTATTTCTCATATAATTAATTTCGCCTTCAATCGTTGAATTGTCATTTGCAGTATCATGCACGACAATGCCTTCAGGTTTTCCAACTCCATTTCGATATCCATATTTTGGGAAGTAAGATGTATAATGTTCTTCAATCGAAGGCGCTTTCAAATTATTTGAGCGAATATAATTATTAATTGAAGATTTAACTTGTGGTACATATTTTGGTAGTGAAGAAGTAGTTGAATATGTACTTACTGTAGCTGGACCACCTTTTCCACCAACACCTTTATGAACCGATGATGTAGAGTCAGAGACAGATGCATCATTTGATTGAGTTGAAGTTGTAGCTTTATTATTAACATGAGTGTTATTTAAAGTTGCACTGTATGCGCGTACTTTTAAAGTATTATCCATTGGTGAAGTTTGAGCATTATTATTTTTAAGAGTAGTATCTTCATTGTTAACTGTAGTGTGATCTGATGTATTTGATAAATTTTTAGACGTACTGTCACTTTCTGTAGTAGAAAATGATGATACTTTATTATTGTCATTAGTTGTCGTTGTAGCATTATTATCTACTTTTTGTTGCTTATTATTAACGAAATTAGTGCTTGATTGAGCTTTTGATATGCTTTTGTTTTGACTATCTACGTTATTTAATGTTGTTTTAGGCTCATCTGTATTTAACTTTTGTGTATTTGAAACTTGAGCACTTTCATTATGAGTTGGTTGTGTTTCAGTAGTTACACGATTTGAACTTAATTTATTATTAGAATTTGATGATGTAACTAATTGAGTTGAATCAGTTGAAGTAGTAGAGGTAGTAGCTACTTCATTATTATTATGTTTTGTATTATCAGATTGATCATTTGATATTGTATCACTGTTTTTAACTGTATCATTAGTATTAGAACGTGAGTTATTTTGAGATGACGCTGATTGATTTAAGTTATCTAATTTTGCATCATATGTGTATGTATTATTAGTCGTATTTGATTTTACTAATGTAGGGTCTTGGTAAGTTTGCACCCCAGAAATATTTTGAGCTGCATTACTGACTTGATGTTTAGCTACATTGGCATTTTCAATATTTTGTTGATCATCGATTACATTATTAGCAGCCTCTTGTTTGTTTTCAGAGGCTTCAGCATGATGTGTAGTAAATGCTGCACCAAATAAAGTAAGGGCGATCATTGATGGGAATTTAAAGCTAAATTTTTTCGACATAACAGTTGCTCCTTTTTTAATTTACTTTTTTATTATAACGTCAAGAAAAGTAAGAGTAATTACTTTTAACTAATTTGTAAACTAAATTTAATTTTGTTTTTATAAATATCTAGTTGTTGAGATTGAAATTCAAGTATTGAAAAATATAATTTAAATTATTTTATACATTTTAATATGAACAATATTTTCTTCTTGAAAAGGAAAACCAATACTAACATAACCTAGTTTTTCATAGAATGGTTCAGCTTGTAGTTGTGCGTTTAAAATAAGTTTATGATGATGTTTTCGTTTTGCAATACTTTCAATCGTGTTCATTAATGTTTTGCCGAATCCTTTATTGCGATAAGGTTTTAAAATTGCTACACGTTCTATTTTTATACCATCTTCATATGGACGAAATCGTGCACAAGCAAATGGATGATCATCGTGATACCCAATAATATGAGTCGAAGTATTTTCAAATGCATCTAATTCGTTTTCTAATGGAACCCTTTGTTCTTCTACAAAAACTGACTTTCTAATTTCAAAACAATCAGAAAGCATAGATTGATTAATTACTTCTTTAAACATGTGATATTTACCTACTCTCTTAAATTAAATAAACTCAATCATTGTATAGAATCATTTTATATTATTTAGATATAGAAAAACTCCCTTTACTAAAAAGTAAAAAGGAGTAGTAAATTATAATGCTTCTTGGCGAACAATTGCGCAATATTGCCAAAAAATTCTTAATTGTGCGATGTTCCAGTTATTCATACCCATAGTGAAACCTGAAGGTCTAAAAAGATTAACATCTGTAACCTCTAAAGCAGCTGCAATTAAATATTGCAATGGAATACTAATGCTTTGCATTGTTTCCGTAATTCCATTTTCATCATATACCCAAGAAAAGGGTAAATCAGATTCAAATACATCTACTTTATTAAAAATTTCAGGTAAAGCAACAATGTAACAAGCTCCATTTACAATTGGATTCACTGAATTCTCACCATAGTATACTAATAATGCCTCATAGTTTTCACGATGTTCATGATTAACATAAAAGAATTCACTTCTGAATAAAGCCATGTCTTGACTATGAATAATTTGTTGTTCTAATACGTTAAACATGCCGTTAATATTAGCAATTTTTTCATATGTTTTGCGTGACATTCTACGTACTCCTCTCAAATTAATATAATTGATTTATTTCATTTTGATTGTTGAAGTCGTTTGAGTTGTCTGGATTGTTGCTATTGACTTGATTACTCATTTGATCTTGCTGATTCATAGCACTATCAGATGGATTTTGTTCTGATTGTGATTGCGTAGAAGGGTTAGTAATATTACTTTGAATAGAGTTTTCATCTGTTGAGGTATCTTTTTGATTATTTTCTAAAAGAAACGAATCAATAGGTGTTAACGGTACTAGATTGCCATAATGTTTAATGACTCTTTCATCCAGTAAATCATTCTTATCTGTTATTTTAGATAGTCCTAAATCAGAACGCAATAAATTTGAATATTTTAATATGTTCTTAATGCTAGGGTTATAATAGTAAATACCATTTAAATAATCATTGTCACCTTTAAGTTGAGACTTTTTAAAGTCTATATTATCAGATAAATAAATTGAAGCTATAGATTTAATTTCTTCCGTTGTTAGATTATGTTTAGCATTTTTACCTACTATTTGAACGAGTTCATCTAGTTTGTCATATGAATCTAAATTTTTTGCTTTCTGAAATAAAATTTTGATTAAATCCATTTGTCTCTCGCCACGTTTTAAATCTGAATCGTGATGACGTGTGCGTGCTACAGCCAAAGCTTCATCACCATTTAATTTGTGATATCCTTTTTTAACTTTGATTCTTCCAGTATCATCTGTATTAGGCTCATCTAAATCATAAGGTACATCGTAATAAATACCATCTAATTTATCTACCGCTTGAACAAAGGCATCCATATTAATTCGAACATAATAGTCGACAGGAACATTAAGTGTGGCTTCAACAGTATCCATAGCAGCAATAGGACCTCCATAGGCATGTGCGTGTGTAATTTTATCGTAATAACCTACTTTAGGAATATAACTGATTGTATCACGAGGAATACTTAATAAACGGATTTGCTGCTTATTGGGATTAAGTGTTGCTAAAATCATTGAATCAGTTCTTGAATGTTCAGTCGTCTGACCATTTTTACGTCTACCTTCATTATCGTCTATCCCAAGAAACAATAGTGAGATAGCGTCTTTAGAAGGATTCATTTTGCTATTTCTTAAAGTAGAATGACGTTTTGCATCAGATTTATTATATGAAGATTGCAAAGCATTCTCAGAATGATGATATAAATTGACAATAAAAATGACAGGAACAACAATAAGTAATAATGTTAATAGCATCATAAAATATTTAAAAAAACGATTCATAATTATGTGCTCCTATACGTATTTATTAAAAAATTAAGTTAATAATTTAATCATACCATTTTAATATAAAAGAATAATAATTATTACTCCCATAGCCATAAATTGTATTACTAATTGGCTAAAATTACAACTTAATTTTAATATAAAAAAGTAATGATTAAAAACTTTTATTTACGGTGAAACAGGTCAGAAAAACTTACTTTATCGGGCTAAAGAATGATAAAAAAATAGTCGGAGTAAGATATATTAAAGATGATACTTCAGTAAAAATAATATATAATATAATTTATCGAAAGAATAATAATTTAATAAAATAGCGTGGAGTTAATAGTTTTTATTAAATTGTAATGAGGCAGCAAATGAAAAAAAGAATAGAAATAATAATATTAACCATAGTTTTAATCATCTTAGTAACATTATTCGTCATATTCTTAATGAAAGTATATAAAACACATCATACAGATACAGAATATAACAAATTTAATGATAATAAAACGTATTTACAAAAAAGAGATTATCATGTATCAAAATTGCCACATTTAAAGACAATCGAAGTTGAAGAATCACATATCAAAAATATTGATGAATATTTAAAAGCAATTCATTTTAATGGGGCAGTTACAGTTCTTGAACGTGGTAAATTAAAGTTGAATAAAGGATACGGTTATCAAAATTTTCATCATAAAACTAAAAACTCACCAAATACAATGTATTTAATTGGTTCCGCACAGAAATTTACAACTGGATTAATTCTAAAAAAATTAGAAAATGAAAATAAAGTGAATATAAATGATTCTGTCACTAATTATTTACCTTGGTTTAAAACGACAAAAAATATAACGTTAAAAGATCTAATGTTACATAGAAGTGGATTATATAAATTTGAAGCTTCTCCTAAAACTAAAAGCCTTGATGGTGCAGTACATGCAATACAAGCAAGGGGAATTAATGAAAAATTTTATCATAAACACTTATATAATGATGCTAATTACTTAGTGCTTGCTCAAGTAATAGAAGTAGTCACACATAAATCCTATGCTGAAAATTATTATAATGATTTAGCACAACCATTTAGTTTACAACATAGTGCTTTCTTTAATGAAAAACTATATAAAAAACATATGGCTACAGGATATAAAATGATTGACGGTAAATTAACTGCTATGAAACCAAATATATTAGATCAATATTATGGAGCGGGTAATTTATATATGACAACATATGATATGGCTCATTTAGTAAATAATTTTAAAAATAATAATATTTTTAGTGAATCAGTGTCAATACCACTGACTCAGCAATTAGGAACAACAGTATATCCTGAATCTTATCGATATGGATTTTATGTTACACCGCAATATAACAGAATTAATGGTGTGTTCTATGGACAAATATTTACTGTCTATTTCAATCAACATTATGTCATCGTACTTGCTTCAAATATAGGTGATAATTCTAAAGTAACAAATGAAAAGCGAATCTCATATATTTATCATAAAATACTAAATCAACATTCTTATTATCAATAAGAGTAAAAATAAATATTAAAAGGTCGGAACATTAATGTTTCGACCTTTAATTTTTTAAAGTATTTAAAAATATTGTTTTATAATGTTCATTTATACTTGATACGACTACAGAACAATTAGGATAGGAAGATTCAAAATCAACCACAGTAGCACCACGAGTCAGTGAGCCTTGTAATTCAATTTGCACATCTGCGTCTTTAATTTCGTAACTCTCAGGATCAAGTAAATAAAGAATCGTAAACGCATCATATAATTTTATTCCTTCTTTAAAATCTTCACCACGATAGTGTTGGAAAATATGATACAACATTTGTGTCGTTTTGTTTTCATCTTTAAGAGTCTCTAAATAAGAATGAGTAAATAATGATTGACGCGCTAAATCTAATCCAATCATCGTTAAAGGCAAACCAGCATTAAAAACGATGTGAGCTGCTTCAGGATCACAATAAATATTAAACTCAGCAAGGGGAGTAACATTACCTCTTCCAGTACTACCACCCATCATAATAATTTCTTTAACATAGTTTTTGCATTCAGGATACGTATTAAAAAGTAGTGCTATATTTGTTAAAGGACCTAAAGTTACAAGAGTAATAGGTTCATTAGAATGACTTAATATCTCATTCATAGCTTCTACAGCATGAGAAGATGCTAAATCTGAAGTAGAAATTGTAGGGAATTGATACCCATCCATACCACTTTCTCCATGGATATGACTAGCATCTTGTATTTCACTTATGAATGGTTGAGAAGCTCCTCTATGTATAGGGACTTCACTATTGAAAAAAGCTTTTAACTTTAAAGCATTCGCTGTGGTTTTCTCAACACCTACATTTCCATTTACAGTAGAAATCATTTTGACATCAAATTTTGTATGAGATAATGCAAGAGCGATTGCTGCTGCATCATCTATACCTGGATCAGTATCAATAATAATAGGTAATGACATGAATACCCCTCCAAAGATTTTTACTTTTTCTTATATCTATCATACACAAAGAAGTAATTAATATAAACAAAACAAAAAGTCTGTACAAGTTAAAAAACTCGTACAGGCTTTTTAAGTAAGGTAGAAATTGAATTATAAGTGACTAGAATGGCCACCTTGCATAACCCAATAAGTACCAATAACTGTGATTAAAGTAATAATAATCGCAAAGATAACTTTGGCAGATTGTAAACGTCCATCTTTACCTTCAGTTAAGTGCATGAACATTAATAATTGTAATGCAGCTTGGATGAAAGCAAAACCAAAGATAATTGTTGTTTTAGCATGGAATGTCATGTTTGTGTATAGAGTTACAAAAACTGCTAATAACGTTAAAACGATTGAAGCAATAAAGCCAACTGTATGTTTTACGATTGTATTCATCCGCTATACACCATCCCTATCATATATACGGCAGTAAAGATGAAGATCCATACAACATCTAAGAAGTGCCAGTATAAACTTACTATAAATAATTTTGGAGCATTAAATTTATTTAATCCACGTGTTGCAACTTGGATTAATAAACAAATAATCCAAACGATACCTAACGAAACATGGGCACCATGTGTACCTAATAAGATGAAGAAACTTGACCAGTAAGAGCCAACTTTAGGTGTTACACCTTCAGAAGCATAATGTGCGAATTCATAAATCTCGAATCCGACAAATACTAAGCCAAGGATTACTGTTAAAATCATCCAAAACATCATTTTGCCTTTTTCTTCTTTACGTAAGTAGTAAATTGCAATACCACAAGTATAAGAACTGATTAATAAGGCAAATGTCATGATTAGGACAAGTGGTAATTCAAACAATTCAGTTGTCATTTTACCACCGTAACTGCCCCCATGTTGCAACGTTAATAACGTTGCAAATAGGGTACCGAATAATGCAAATTCGGCTGTAAGGAAAATCCAGAAGCCAAGCTTATTCAATTGACCTTCATGCGTACGTGAATCAATAGTGTTTGTATCATGACTCATGACCTACAGCCTCCCTTTCTTTAATACGTGCTTCTCTTAAACGTGCTTCGTTTTCAGCAACTTCAGAAGCTGGAATATGATAACCGTGATCTTGTACAAAACTTTGATAAATCATAGTTCCGAAGATACCAGCTACACAAATTAAGAATGGAATGATAGATTGGAAGATTAAGAAGAAACCACCAACTAACATGAATATACCCATAAATACACCAGTATGCGTGTTGTTAGGCATATGAATATCTTTGTAGTTATGGTTGTCTAAGAAATGACGACCATGTTCTTTCATATCAACAAATGTATCATAGTCATTCCAATCTGGAGTGATTGCGAAGTTGTATTTAGGTGGAATAGCAGAAGCTGTTGACCACTCTAAAGTACGACCTAAACCATCCCAGTTATCTCCAGTTGCTTCACGTGGAGATTTAATGTGGCTGTAGATAATGCTTACTACTAAGAATAGGAAGCCGACTGCCATCATTAATGCACCGATAGTTGAAATGAAGTTTAATAACCACCAACCATCAGATGGCATATAAGTGTATAAACGACGTGGCATACCGTCTAATCCAAGAATGAATTGTGGTAAGAAACATACGTTAAATCCAATCATGAATAACCAGAATGCCCATTTATTTAATTTTTCATTTAATTTGTAACCCATCATCTTAGGATACCAGAAGATTAAACCAGCTAAGCAGGCAAATACTACACCGGTAACCAATGTATAGTGGAAATGAGCTATTAAGAAATAAGTGTTGTGATATTGATAATCAGCTGATGCCATTGCTAACATTACACCAGTAACTCCACCTAATAGGAAGTTAGGGATAAAGGCTAATGAGAATAACATTGGTGATTCAAAAGTAATACGTCCTTTATATAATGTTAATAACCAGTTAAATAATTTAACTCCGGTAGGTACACCGATTAACATTGTTGAAATTGAGAAGAATGAGTTAATTAAAGCACCATTACCCATTGTGAAGAAATGGTGAACCCAAACTAAGAAACTTAAGAACGCGATACCAGCAGTTGCCCACACCATACTTTGGTGACCGAATAAACGTTTACGAGCAAATGTTGGAATAATTTCTGAATAAATACCAAATGCAGGCAAGATAACAATATAAACTTCAGGGTGCCCCCATACCCAGAAGAAGTTTGCCCATAACATTGGCATACCGCCATCTGCTACTGTGAAGAAATGAGTTCCGAATACTCTATCAGCTGTCATTAAAGCAAGAACAACTGTGAATACTGGGAATGCTAAAATTACGATTAATGTCGTAATAAAAGTAGTTACAGTAAACATAGGCATTTGCATAAATTTCATAGTAGGCGTTTTACATCTAAGTATTGTTACAAAGAAGTTAATACCTGTCATTAAAGTACCGATACCTGAAATTTGAATTGCTACTAAGTAGTAGTTAACTCCTGGTCCAGGACTAAATTCTCCTGCTAGTGGAGCATAGTTTGTCCAACCAGCTGCTGGTGATCCACCTACGATAAATGATAGGTTAAATAAAATCATACCAACAAAGAATAACCAGAAACTGATGTTGTTCATTACAGGGAATGCCACATCACGAGCCCCAATTTGTAATGGAACAACAACATTCCATAATCCAAAAATGAATGGCATAGCCATAAAGATAATCATAATAACGCCGTGCGTACTAAAAATTTCATTATAGTGATTTGATTCCAAGAAAGTATTATCAGGAATAGCTAATTGAGTACGAAGTAATAACGCATCAATACCACCACGAACGAACATTAATACTGCACTAATTAAGTACATTAACCCGATTTTTTTATGGTCTACGGATGTGAACCATTCTTTGTATAGATATTTCCATAACTTGAAATAAGTAATTACCGCAATCAAACCAATAACTAGGAATGGCGCACCGATTTGTGCCATTGTAATCATCCAGTTACCTTTAACGAGTAATTGATCCCATGGAAAATTCATTAATGTTCACCTCCATGATCATTATCTGCTTTAGACGCATTCTCGTCTTTAGCTCCTTTATTGATTTTTTCCATTTCCTTAGCATTGTGAGTTTCTTCATCTTTAAACTCACTATCGTAAGGGTCATTGTTGCCTAAAATCATTGGCTTCATACCATGACGAGGATAGTTGACATTAGTAACTGTTACCTTACGAGCTGGTTTTTGAGGTTTATCTGTTACATCTTTATAAAGATCTTTTTCAGCAACGAAGTTAGGATCTTTTTGAGTATAGTTGTAACGTTTATATGCATAGAAGATATACTCTGGATCAGCTGCAGGATCAACGAATGCCATGTGAGTACCATTAAATGTTAATTCTTTATTTGGAGTACTTGGTAAGAGTTGTTTATCAAACTCATCTTGGCTAATAGTTCTTTTACTTTTAGCATCTTTAACCCAAGCATCGAAATCTTTTTGGTCTACAGAGTGAACTTTAAATGTTTGGCGAGAGAAACCTTCACCATTAAAGTTAGAGTTACGTCCTCTGAATGTACCAGTTTGATCGGCTTTTAAAGTCCAATTCATTGTCATGCCAGTCATGGCATATTTTTGACCACCTAATTGAGGAATCCAGAAACTAGTCATTGTATCCATAGATTGTAATTTAAATACAACTGGACGGTTTTTAGGAATAGTTAATGTATTCACTGTTTCAACCTTTTGTTCTGGATAAGCAAAGAACCATTTATATCCGGCACTAACTGCATAGACAACTAATGGGTCTTCTTTACTTTCAGGTGGTTTCTCGTAATCGTATAATGTTTTAACTGTTGGAATAGCTAAAGCAATTACGATTAAGATTGGTACCACAAACCAAATTGTTTCAATTAAAGAATTGTGGTGCATCTTACCAGATTCGTCATTTTTATTGTAACTATACTTGAAAATAAAAACAGCGAACATAGTAAGTACAACAGCAACAATAACAAGCATGAAGATGATTGAGTAAATAATCAAGAACTTCTGACTACTTGCTACTGGCCCTTTTGCATTAAACACTTCTATGTTTGAACAACCACTAAGTAAAATTAGTGTGCCAAACATAAGAAGCAACGACTTAAATTTTGACACTTTTTTGACCTCCTAATACTACAAATGTAGGGCTTACCATTAATTTTAGTTTATTACGCGATATTTACAAGACCTTATTAGAAAAAAATTACAATAATAAATAGGAAAAAACTAGTAACAATAGGAATGACGGGGAATGTAAGGTTTGTTAAAATTATGTGTCTATTCTGTGAAGAATGTCAAAAATAGAAAATCACTCGTTATATTTGAGAAACATTATCAATTCTAGCGTTTACAATAGAAATTAAATAAAAAAGACAAGATAGCTATCTTGTCTTTTTCAGAAAATTGACACATTTATTCAACTTTTATGTAACGCGTTGATGATTCTTCGGCTCCCTCTGAGTCGATGACATTATATCTTACTTTATATGTACCTACTTTTGACGTATCTACGTGACCGTCAACTGTAATTTTATGTGTTAAATCGCCATCTTCTTTATCGTAGGCGCTAATTCCATTTAATACATTATAATCTTGATCTTTTTCAATAACAATATCATTTACTCCTCTAAGCTGTGGAGTGTGATTTGAAGTAGCTTCTGCACTTAAATTTGGGGTCACAAGAGTAGCGGAGACACCAAGAGCTGAAAGAGATTGTATGAGTTTATTCATTACGTTAACCTCCGAATGTAATAAGTCATTTGAATAATTTAACTATACTTTAATTTCTGATTTTTGACATCATACTATAGTCTTAATATAGCTTATTCAAGATTAAATTTAAATGAACTTAAGATAAATAAATATTAAATTTATGTAAAATGAAAGTTCTGTGAATTTAAAAAGATTTATATTACATTATAATAAGTATCGTACTAAAATATATTTGTAGTAAATAAATATATTTTACACATATTATTTTAAGTAGGAGTGGATTTGAATGTTAACAGAACAAGAAAAAGGAATTGTAAAGGAAACTGTTCCAGTATTACAAGAAAGAGGAACAGAGATTACTTCTTATTTTTACAATAGAATGTTCCAACAACATCCAGAGTTAAAAAATATGTTTAACCAAACTAATCAACAAAAGGGATTCCAATCTACTGCTTTAGCTCAAAGTGTATTAGCCGCTGCAGTTAATATTGAGCATTTAGAAAATATTTTGCCAGTTGTTAAAGAAATTGCATATAAACACTGTGCGTTACAAGTACCACCAGCTGGATACGATATCGTAGGAGAAAATTTAATTGAAGCAATTAAAGCTGTTTTAGGATTAGAAGATAGTCATCCTATTATTCAAACTTGGAAAAAAGCATATCAAGAAATTGCTGATGTATTTATTCAAGTTGAAAAAGATATTTATAGTAAAATGCTATGGGAAGGTTTCCAACCATTTAAAATTGAAAAAATTGAACAACTTTCATCTGATATTAAAGCCTTTACTGTAGTATCAGATCAATATGATTTAAGTCAATTTACACCAGGAGAATATATTACAGTTGATGTAAGCAGTGAAAAAATGCCTTATCGTGCAAAACGTCACTATTCAATTGTGAGTGGCGACAACAATCATTTAACTTTTGCTGTCAAACGTGATGTATCTACAGACCATGAAGGTGAAGTTTCAACTATTTTACATGATGAATTAAAAGAAGGAAATGATATTAACTTATCAGCTCCAGTCGGTCCATTTGGCGTGGTTAATCAAGAGCAACCACAAGTATTTATTGGTGCGAGTATTGGTGTCACACCACTTGTTTCAATGTTTGATAAAGTGGCTGAAGATGGAAGTCATGCACAGTTTATACAAGTAACTGGAGACGTTAATGATACACCATTCACTTCTCATTTAAAAGATATTTCAAAACGCTACGACAAAGCGAAATATGAGTTATATGATAGACAAGCTAAAGGTTATTTAACTAAAGAAACTCTTGAAAATTATGTGAATAATGATAGTGAAGTATATGTTTGTGGAAGTGCTAAATTTATTCAATCAGTGATTGAAGTATTAAAAGAAATAGGCATAAACCAAGAACATATTCATTATGAAACATTTGTTCCAAAACTAAGTGTTTCAGTATAAATGTAATATATTATTAAAAGAAGAGAGAGACATAATTAATGTGAAATTATGTCTCTCTCTTTTTTAGTAATAAACACTTGAGTTTAAATTATTCAATGCCTCTACGCATTTTTTCAGCTAATAATGTATTATTTAAAACCATAGTAATGGTTAAAGGACCTACACCGCCTGGTACTGGAGTAATAGCACCCGCAATTTCTTTTACATCTTCAAATTCAACGTCACCTTTTAATTTGCCATTTTCATCAGGAGTATTACCTACATCCACAATCACTGCGCCTTCTTTTACATCGTCTTTAGTAACTAATCCAGGTTTGCCTACTGCACTGACGATAATATCTGCATTTTTTAAATGACTATGCATATCTTTAGTACGTGAATGTAAGATAGTTACTGTCGCATTTGCTTGTAATAATAATTTAGATACGGGTTGACCTACAATGTGACTTCGGCCAATTACGACAGCATTTTTACCTTCTAAGTTAATATCTGAATGTTTTAAAATTTCCATAATTCCTAATGGCGTACAAGGGACAAATGTCTGTTCATCAATGTATAATTTACCAATGTTTGATGGATGGAAACCATCAACATCTTTTTCTGGATTAATTGCCTCTAAAATTTTTTGTTCGCTAACCTGTTTAGGAAGAGGTACTTGGACTAAAATGCCACTTACCGAATCATCATTATTTAAACGATCTAGTTCTTTTAATACGTCTTCTTCAGAAGTATCTTCAGCTAAATGAACAATTTCAGATATCATCCCTATTTTTTCAGCAGCTTTCTTTTTAGAATTAACATAGCTTTGACTTGCACCGTCATTCCCAACTAAAATAACGGATAATTTTGGTGTATACCCCTTTTCTTTTAAAGTTTCAACTTGTTCTTGCAACCCTTGTCTATAATCTTTTGCAATATGTTTCCCATCTAAAATTTTTGCAACCACAAAAAATGCCTCCTTGTTTATTAAATATCTGTCTATAGATTAACTTTAAAGGTATAGAAACGTCAAATTTTAGCTAAAATACGTAAATTAAGTTAAAAAAAATATATAAAGTTCGATTTTTGATTGAAATCACTTCTTATACTTGGTATGCTATACGTGTAATATACAACTAATAAGATTTATATTTTAAACTTTGAAAGGGTGTACAAAGTGAAAGTAGCAGTCATTATGGGTAGTTCCTCAGACTGGAAAATTATGCAAGAAAGTTGTGCAATGTTAGAACAATTTGAAATACCATATGAAAAGAAAGTCGTGTCAGCACATCGTACGCCAAAGTTAATGTTTGAATTTGCAAGTGAAGCACGTACAAATGGTTATGACGTTATTATTGCTGGCGCTGGTGGTGCAGCGCATTTACCTGGAATGGTTGCTTCAATGACAACGTTACCTGTTATCGGTGTACCTATTGAATCTAAAAGTTTAAAAGGACTAGATTCACTATTATCTATTGTTCAAATGCCTGGTGGAATTCCTGTTGCTACAACAACAATCGGTAAATCCGGGGCTAAAAATGCTGGTATTTTAGCAGCAAGAATTTTAAGTATTGGAAATGACTCAGTTCGTAAACATCTTGAACAATATGAACAATCTTTAGTAGATAAGGTAGGCGAAATGCAAGATGAACTTCAATAGATTAAAGTTCGGAGCAACGATTGGTATTATTGGAGGAGGACAATTAGGTAAGATGATGGCTCAATCTGCCCAAAAAATGGGCTTTAATGTAGCGTGTTTAGATCCTAATCCAGATAGTCCATGTAAATCAGTAGCAGATATTTTTATCACGGCAGAGTATGACGATGAAGAAGCCTTAAACAAATTGGGTCAACAATCAGATGTGATTACTTATGAATTTGAAAATATATCTGCTCCACAACTTAAGCAACTAACTCAACAATTTAATATTCCTCAAAGTTATCAAGCAATTGAATTATTACAAGATCGTTTAACTGAAAAACAAACATTAGAATCTGCAGGTGCACAAATTGTTCCTTATGTATCTTTAAAAGATGAAAAAGATGTGAATCAAGTAATTGAAACATTGAGTTATCCATTTATCGTAAAAACACGTTTTGGTGGATATGATGGTAAAGGGCAAATTTTAGTGAAAAATGATTCCGATATTGAAGAGGCTAAAGTACTTGTTTCAAAATATGAATGTGTGGCAGAAAAATTTTTAGATCTCGATCGAGAAGTATCTTTAACTGTAACGATTGGTAATAAAAATCAAATTGCTTATTTCCCACTACAAGAAAACGAACATCGTAATCAAATACTATTTAAAACTATTATTCCAGCTAGATGCGATAAAGAACAAGAAGCGAGGAAAGAAGTAAATAAAATAATTGAAAAAGTTCACTTTGTTGGCACTTTTACCGTGGAGTTCTTTATTGATAAATCAAATCACTTATATGTAAATGAAATTGCACCGAGACCACATAACTCTGGACATTATACGATTGAAGCATGTGATTATTCTCAATTTGACACACATATTTTAGCAGTAACTGGTCAAGATTTACCTCAAGAGATAGAAATTTTAAAACCAGCAGTGATGATGAATTTATTAGGACGCGATTTAGACTTATTAGAAGATAAATTTGGAGATCATCCTGAATGGCATGTCCACATCTATGGAAAAACAGAACGAAAACCAGATAGAAAAATGGGACATATGACCATTCTTACAAATAATGTTAATGAAACTGAAAATGAAATGTTGAAACAATTTAAAGGGAGAGAATAATCAATGTCATTACGTTATGAAGGTAAAGCGAAAAGAGTATTTTCAACAGAAACAGTACATCAGTTGAGAGTTGAATACAAAGATGAAGTCACAGCAGGTAACGGCGCTAAAAAGGATAAGATGCAAGGTAAGGGACGTTTAAATAATCGAATTACTTCAATTATTTTTGAATATTTAAATAAACATGATATTGAAAGTCATTTTATTAAACAGCTTTCTGAAACTGAGCAATTAGTTAAAGAAGTAAAGATTATACCATTAGAAGTAGTTGTAAGAAATATCGCAACAGGTTCTATTACGAAACGTTTAGGTTTTGAAAAAGGCCACGTATTTGATGAACCACTTGTAGAGTTCTTTTATAAAAATGACGATTTAAATGATCCTTTGATTACTGATGATCATGTCAAATTACTTCATATTGCTAATGATGAGGAAATTAAGATATTAAAAGATATGGCTAAAAATATTAATAAAGTATTAATTCAATTAATGAATGAAATGGATTTAAGATTAGTAGATTTTAAAGTTGAATTTGGAAAAACAGAAAATGGTGATATTTTATTAGCGGATGAAATTTCACCAGATACTTGTCGTATTTGGGATAAATATTCAGATACGAATTTCGATAAAGATGTATATAGAAACGATACTGGTTCTTTAATAGATACGTATCAAACATTTTTGGATAAATTGGAGGAACTAAAATAATGAAAACAATTGAACTTCATATTACATTACAACCACAGGTATTGGATACACAAGGTCAAGCGTTAAATCGCGCTGTGCATGACTTAGGTTATAAACAAGTTAATGACATTAGAGTAGGTAAAGTATTATATATGACTGTTGATGAAGCTACAGATGAAGCAGTAAATAATATTATTACGACATTAAGTGAAAAGTTATTTGCTAATACGGTTATTGAAGAATATAGTTATAAAATTGTTGATGAAAAGGAGAATGCATAATATGAAATTTGCAGTTCTCGTTTTTCCAGGATCTAACTGTGATAGAGATATGTATAATGCAGCTATTAAAACAGGTGCAGAAGCTGAATATGTAGATTATCGTGAAACATCTTTAAAAGGTTTTGACGGGGTATTAATTCCAGGTGGTTTTTCATTTGGTGACTATTTACGTTCAGGGGCTATGGCAAGTGTCGCTCCAATTATTAGCGAAGTGAAACGTTTTGCCAATGAAGGTAAACCCGTTTTAGGTGTATGTAATGGATTCCAAATTTTAACTGAGATAGGACTATTACCCGGCGCCTTATTACATAATGATTCACATCTATTTATTAGCAGAAATGAAAAACTGAAAATTGTTAATAATCAAACTCCTTTTACTAATTTATATGGAGAAAATGAAATTGTTGTTTATCCTGTAGCACATGGAGAAGGGCATTATTATTGTACAGATGATATGTACAATGAATTAGTTGAAAATAATCAAATTATTTTAACATATGAGGATAACCCGAATGGGTCTCATGAACATATTGCAGGTATTGTAAATAAAGCAGGCAATGTATGTGGAATGATGCCTCATCCTGAAAGAGCACTTGAAACACTTCTTGGTACAGACAGTGGTGTTAAATTATTCGAAGCAATGGTAAATAGTTGGAGGGAACAAAATGTCTAAGTTTATCGAACCTAGTATTGAAGAAATTAAGCTTGAAAAACTATATCAAGACATGGGTTTAAGTGATGAAGAATATAATAAGGTATGTGAAATTTTAGAAAGAGAGCCTAACTTTACAGAAGTAGGTATTTTCTCAGTCATGTGGAGTGAACATTGCTCTTATAAACATTCTAAACCTTTCTTAAAGCAATTCCCGACAACTGGCGAGCATGTCCTTATGGGACCAGGTGAAGGTGCTGGAGTTGTAGATATTGGTGATAATCAAGCGGTAGTTTTCAAAGTAGAATCTCACAATCATCCTTCAGCAATCGAACCTTATCAAGGTGCAGCTACGGGTGTAGGAGGTATCATCAGAGATATCGTATCGATTGGAGCAAGACCCATTAACCTACTAAATAGTTTACGATTCGGTGAGTTATCAGTAAAACAAAATCAACGTTTATTAAAAGGCGTTGTCCGTGGTATTGGTGGTTACGGTAATTGCATTGGTATACCAACTACAGCAGGAGAAATCGAATTCGACGAACGTTACGATGGAAATCCACTTGTCAATGCAATGTGTGTAGGTGTTATCAATCACGATATGGTACAAAAAGGTACGGCTAAAGGTGAAGGAAATTCAGTCATTTATGTAGGCCTTAAAACTGGACGTGATGGTATTCATGGTGCCACATTTGCATCTGAAGAATTAACTGAAGAAAGTGAAAGTAAACGACCGTCAGTACAAATTGGGGACCCTTTTGTAGGTAAAAAATTAATGGAAGCCACACTTGAAGCAATCACTTTTGATGAACTTGTAGGTATCCAAGATATGGGAGCAGCAGGTCTTACCTCTTCTTCATCAGAAATGGCTGCTAAAGGCGGTAGTGGATTAGTACTGTACCTAGATCAAGTCCCAACACGTGAACCAGGAATCTCACCATATGAAATGATGTTATCTGAAACACAAGAAAGAATGTTACTTATTGTTGAAAAGGGAACAGAACAAAAATTCTTGGACTTATTTAATAAACATGAACTTGATAGTGCAGTAATTGGTGAAGTAACGAATACTGACCGCTTCGTTCTTAAATACGAAGATGAAGTATATGCAGATATTCCTGTTGATGCACTAGCTGATGAAGCACCTGTCTATATTTTAGAAGGCGAAGAAAAAGAATATAATACCTCAAAAAATGATTATAGTGAGATCAATGTACAAGACGTATTTAAGAAATTATTAAAGCATCCAACAATTGCTTCGAAACATTATTTATATGAACAATACGATCAACAAGTAGGTGCTAATACTATTATTAAACCAGGACTACAATCATCTGTAGTAAGAGTTGAAGGAACAAATAAAGCCATTGCTTCAACCATTGACGGTGAAGCTCGATATGTATTTAATCAACCTTACGAAGGTGGAAAAATGGTTGTGGCAGAAGCTTATAGAAATTTAATTGCTGTAGGTGCAACACCATTAGCTATGACAGACTGTTTAAATTATGGCTCTCCAGAAAAGAAAGAAATTTACCAACAATTGATTGATTCTACAAAAGGAATGGCAGAAGCTTGTGAAGTATTAAAAACACCAGTAGTATCAGGAAACGTTTCTTTATATAACGAAACTAGAGGAACTTCTATTTTTCCTACACCAGTAGTAGGAATGGTAGGACTTATTGAAGATATTCAATATTTAAATGATTTCTATCCAGAAACAGGGCATACATTATATCTTGTAGGGGAAACAAGAAATGATTTTGGTGGAAGTCAAATTGAAAAACTTTTATATAGTAAAGTCAACCATGAGTATGAAGAAATTGATTTAGGTGATGAAGTGGCAAAAGGCGAAGCAATAAAAACATCTATTAGAAATGGAATTGCTTCTCATGTACAAACTGTAGGTAAAGGCGGTTTACTTATTACGCTTGCTAAAATAAGTGCTTATTATAATTTAGGATTAGAAGCAAAAGTAGAACTCTCTGATGCACAATTATTTAGTGAAACACAAGGACGTTATGTCGTTGCAGTCAAAGAAGGACAAACTCTTGATATTGATGGTGCTATTAAAATTGGTCAATTAACAGATGTTGATGAATTTAAAGTATCTAATACTACCTCTACAATTACAGAAAAAGTCTCAGATATTAAAGCAATTTGGGAAGGAGCTATTTCAGAATGTTTAACTACAGTGGATTAAACGAAGAATGCGGTGTCTTTGGCATTTGGAATCATTCAGAAGCAGCTCAGTTAACTTATATGGGATTGCATAGTTTACAACATAGAGGGCAAGAAGGCGCAGGGATTGTAGTTTCTGATGAAGATACCCTAAGTGGTGAACGTGGTTTAGGTTTACTTACTGAAGCCATTAAAGAACCACAACTTAATAAACTAAAAGAGGGCAACCATGCTATTGGGCATGTTCGTTACGCGACATCAGGCAATAAAGGTATCGAAAACATCCAACCCTTTTTATATCATTTCTACGATATGAGTGTCGCAATTTGTCATAATGGTAATTTAATTAATGCACAAACTTTAAGACAATACCTTGAAAAACATGGTGCCATTTTTCACTCATCTTCTGATACTGAAGTGATTATGCATTTAATTCGTCGTAGTAAAGCTCCTACATTTGAAGAGGCGCTAAAAGAAAGTTTACGACAAATTAAAGGCGGATTTACTTTCGCAATATTGACTAAAGACGCTTTGTATGGTGCTGTTGATCCAAATGCGATTCGTCCTCTAGTAGTTGGTAAGATGCAAGATGGAACATACATTTTAGCTAGTGAAACATGTGCCATAGATGTGCTAGGAGCAGAATATGTTCAAGATATTCATGCTGGAGAGTATGTTGTCATTAATCATAATGGTATTGAAGTAAAATCATATACAAGTCACACTAACACCGCTATTTCAGCAATGGAATATATTTACTTTGCGCGCCCAGATTCAACCATTGCTGGAAAAAATGTCCATGCAGTTCGTAAAGTTTCTGGTAAAAAATTAGCTCAAGAAAGTCCAGCTCAAGCAGATATGGTTATCGGTGTTCCAAACTCATCATTATCTGCAGCTAGTGGCTATGCTGAAGAGATTCAATTACCTTATGAAATGGGGCTTGTAAAAAACCAATATGTCGCACGAACTTTTATTCAACCTACACAAGAATTACGTGAACAAGGGGTACGCGTTAAGCTATCGGCAGTGAAAGATATTGTAGAAGGTAAAGACATTATTTTAGTTGATGACTCTATTGTAAGAGGAACAACAAGTAAACGTATTGTCAGAATGCTTAAAGATGCTGGAGCAAATAAAATACATATACGTATAGCTTCTCCAGAATTTATGTTCCCCAGCTTTTATGGAATTGATGTGTCTACTACTGCTGAATTGATTTCTGCTAATAAATCTCCAGAAGAAATTTGTGAGTATATTGGAGCAGATTCTCTTGCATATTTAAGTGTTGAGGGTCTTATAGAATCAGTTGGATTAGATTTTGATGCACCCTATAGTGGATTATGTGTAGAAAGTTTTACAGGAGATTATCCAGCAGGTCTATTTGACTATGAAGAAAACTATTTAAATAATTTAAGTACACGTCAAAAAGAATATATTGATAATCATAAACATTATTTTGATAGAGAGGGAAATATACATGTCTAAAGCTTATGAACAATCAGGTGTTGATATTCATGCAGGTTATGAAGCGGTAGAAAGAATGTCTAGTCATGTTCAACGTACAATGCGTAAAGAAGTACTTGGTGGATTAGGTGGATTTGGTGCGACTTTTGATTTATCCCAGCTTAATATGAAAGCACCAGTATTAGTCTCTGGTACAGATGGCGTAGGAACAAAATTAAAGCTTGCCATTGATAATAATAAACATGACACGATTGGTATTGATGCAGTTGCCATGTGTGTAAATGATATTCTTACAACGGGCGCAGAGCCACTATATTTTTTAGATTATATAGCAACAAATAAAGTTGTTCCAGAAGTGATAGAGCAAATTGTAAAAGGTGTGAGTGATGGTTGTGAAGCTACTCATACTGCTCTTATTGGTGGGGAAACAGCCGAGATGGGTGAAATGTATCACGAAGGAGAATATGACTTAGCAGGTTTTGCTGTGGGAGCAGTAGAAAAAGATGAATATATTGATGGATCTGAAGTAGAAGAGGGACAAATTATCATTGGTTTAGCTTCTAATGGTATTCATTCTAATGGATATAGTTTAGTGAGAAAGTTAATTAAAGAATCTAGAATTAATTTGAATGATTCATTTGATGGAAGTACTTATCTTGATACATTTTTAGCTCCGACTCAATTGTATGTGAAGCCTATTTTAACTTTAAAAGAAAAAGTCCAAATCAAAGGCATGAATCATATTACTGGTGGTGGATTTTATGAGAATATACCTAGAGGCTTACCTAAAGGGTTAGCAGCTAAAATTGATACACAATCCTTCCCAACACCAAAAGTATTTGAATGGTTACAACAACAAGCTGACATTGAAACGAATGAAATGTATAACGTTTTTAATATGGGTATAGGCTATACTGTCATTGTAAATAAAGAAGATGTATCTAAAACACTTGATATCTTAAAAGAACAAGGTATTGCTGCATATCAAATAGGGGAAATTGTTAAAAGTAATGATGCACCAATTTATCTTGAGGGGGTATAGATATGACTAAGGTGGCTATATTTGCCTCTGGATCAGGAAGTAACTTCGAAAATATTGTATCTAAGGTTGATAAGGGGCTGCTTAATAATATAGAAATTACTTCTTTGTATACAGATCATCACGATGCTTATTGCATTGAACGTGCAAAACAGTTGAAAGTGATGGTTCATATTAATGAACCTAAAGACTTTGAAAACAAAGCAGAATATGAACAAAAATTAATTCAACTTCTTCATAGTGAAGAAGTGGAGTGGATAATCTTAGCAGGTTATATGAGATTAGTGGGGCCAGACTTATTAAACGCATATGAAGATAAAATATTGAATATTCATCCTTCATTATTACCAAAGTACAAGGGGAAAGATGCAATTGGTCAAGCATTTAATAGTGGCGATAAGGAAACAGGTTCAACAGTTCACTATGTAGATAGTGGAATGGATACGGGAGAAATAATTGAACAACGAAAATGTGATATAAAACCGGACGATACAAAAGAAGCGTTAGAAGAACGTGTGAAACAATTAGAATATGAACTTTATCCAAGTGTAATAGCTAAAGTTATTAAATAAGGAGCATAGTTAATCATGAAAAAGGCAATTATTAGTGTTTCAAATAAAAGTGGAGTTGTGGAATTTGCTAAATCATTAACGCAATTAGATTATGAATTGTATTCAACAGGCGGTACAAAACGTGTTTTAGAAGAAGCAAATGTAACTGTTAAATCTGTATCAGAGTTGACGCAATTCCCTGAAATTATGGATGGTCGCGTAAAAACGTTACATCCAGCAGTACACGGTGGTATTTTAGCAGATCGTAATAAACCTGAACATTTAGAACAATTATCAGAACAACACATTGATTTAATTGATATGGTTGTGGTCAACTTATATCCTTTCCAACAAACTGTAGCTAATCCAGATGTAACTGAAGATGATGCAATTGAAAATATCGATATTGGTGGTCCAACCATGTTACGTGCTGCAGCCAAAAATTTTAAACATGTAACAACTATTGTCCATCCATCTGATTATAATGAAGTCATTCAACGAATTAAGGAAAATCGACTCGATGAATCATACCGTAAATCATTAATGATTAAAGTATTTGAACATACAAATGAATATGATCATGCAATTGTAAGTTTCTTCAAAGGAGATAGTGAAGAATTAAGATATGGTGAGAATCCTCAACAATCAGCACGTTTTGTTCGTACTTCTAATAGTAAACATACTATTGCTGGTGCCAAACAATTGCATGGTAAGGCATTGAGTTTTAATAATATTAAAGATGCAGATTCAGCATTAGCATTAGTGAAAAAATTTAAAGAACCAGCTGCCGTTGCAGTTAAACATATGAATCCATGTGGTGTAGGTATTGGCACTGATGTTGAAACTGCATTTAAAAATGCGTATGATGCAGATAATCAGTCTATCTTTGGGGGGATTATTGCACTAAATAGAACAGTTACCAAAGATTTAGCTGAAACGTTACATTCTATTTTCTTAGAAGTTGTCATTTCACCAAAATTTGATAAAGAAGCTTTAGATATTTTAACTCAAAAGAAAAATATTCGCTTATTAGAAATTGATATGACAATTGATAATCGTGAAGAAGAATTTGTTTCAGTCTCAGGTGGATATTTGATTCAAGATAAAGATAATTATGAAGTGTCTAAAGAGGAAATGAAGGTTGTTACAGACGTTGAACCTACCGATGCTCAGTGGGAGGCAATGCTTCTAGGATGGAAAGTTATTCCATCAGTGAAAAGTAATGCGATCATTTTAAGTAATAATAAACAGACAGTTGGAATTGGTGCAGGACAAATGAATAGAGTAGGTGCAGCTAAGATTGCTTTAGAGCGCGCAATTGAAATAAATGACAATGTAGTAATGATTTCTGATGGATTCTTCCCAATGGATGATACTGTTGAACTTGCTTCAAAACATGGTATTAAAGCTATTATTCAACCAGGTGGTTCAATTAAAGACCAAGATTCGATTGATATGGCTAACAAACATGGTATTGCTATGGTTACTACTGGTATGCGTCATTTTAAACACTAATTTAAAATAATTGAGAGAATAGAGGGAGAAAAGAAATGAATGTTTTAGTTATAGGTGCAGGCGGTCGTGAACATGCATTAGTATCAAAATTACATCAATCGCCACTTATTGAAAAACTTTATGCTATTCCTGGAAATGATGCAATGACTCATTTAGCTGAAATACACACTGAAATTGCTGAAACTGATCATGAGGCTATTTTACAATTTGTCCATCAACATCACATAGAATGGGTGATTATTGGTCCAGAACAACCATTGATAGATGGTTTATCTAATAAATTGAGAGACAATCATGTTAAAGTTTTTGGTCCTAACAAAGAAGCAGCCCAAATTGAAGGTTCTAAATCTTTTGCTAAAAAGTTAATGGAAAAATATGATATTCCAACTGCTGATTATAAAGAAATAGACAATAAAACTGAGGCACTTAATTATGTAAATGAATGCGAATTACCTATTGTAGTCAAAAAGGATGGGTTAGCTGCTGGTAAAGGCGTAATTATTGCTAATACACGAGATGAAGCAATTGAAGCAGTAGAAGTGCTATATCCACAAGAAGATGGGAAAGTTGTCTTTGAACAATTTCTTGAAGGAGAAGAATTTTCATTAATGACATTCATTAATGGGGATTATGCAGTTCCTTTTGACTGTATTGCTCAAGATCATAAACGTGCCTATGATAATGACGAAGGTCCTAATACTGGTGGGATGGGCGCTTATTGTCCTGTTCCTCATATTTCAAATGACGTTTTAGAGCGTACAAATAAAGAGATTGCTCAACCAATTGCTAGAGCATTAAAAGAAGAGGGTTATGACTATTTTGGTTTACTTTATATAGGCGCAATTTTAACTAAGGAAGGTCCTAAAGTTATTGAATTTAATGCACGATTTGGTGATCCAGAAGCGCAAGTATTGTTAAGTCGTCTAGAAAGTGACTTGATGTCACAAATCGTTGCTCTAGACCGTAAAGAACCTATTCGTTTTCAATGGATTGACGATTATGTGGTAGGAGTAATGCTTGCTTCGAAAGGCTATCCTGGGTCATATGAGAAAGGTGCAGAGGTTTCAGGCTTTGAATTAAATAACCATTATTTCGTTAGTGGTTTGAAAAAAGAAAATGATACATTTCTTACATCTGGCGGACGAGTTGTATTAGCCATTGGAAAAGGAAAAACTATTCAACAAGCACAAAAAGATGCTTATGGAAATGTAGAAAAAATTAAGAGCGATCAACTATTTTATCGTAAAGATATTGGAAATAAAGCGCTCAAATAAATTAAAAATAATAGCCCATAGATGATAATCATCTATGGGTATTTTATAATGTTAGGACTTAATATACTAGCAAGATTAATTTACTGTGTTTTTGAAACTATTTTTATCTTTGAACTCAATCTTTACTTTAGTTTGTCTTGTGTTATATATTACTCTAACATTTCTGAAACACGAGCATCTTTGATACCAGTAATTGGAAAATATTGAGATAAATAAAAAGCAATAATAAGTAAAGCTATTGTCATACCAACAAAAAGAATATCTTTGTATGAGAAAGGTGCTTTATAATAATAGGTACGTGGGCCATCTTTAAATCCTTTTGATTCCATAGCTACTGATAATTGATGTGCACGACGTATGTTTTGGCTTAAGACTGGAATAAGTAAGTGTTTTATACGTTTAAATCCACGATAATTGGAAGCATCAATCATTTGGTAACGCATTTTTAAAGAACGTCTTAATTGGATAAATGATGTGAAAATAAGTGGTACCATACGAATAGCAGCCATAAATGCATAAGCGATTTTAGGTTTTACTTTTAAATGTTGCATTAAACTATAGAAAATCATTACAATTTGTGATGTTAATGCAATTAACACACCAAACATTGAAACTGTAATTGTTCTTAAAGATAAGTGAAGACCTCTTACAATGCTCTCAGTACTAATATGAATAATTCCCCATTCAAATAACATATGTGTACCATCACCATATAAAATCATGAATAATGATGATAGCAAGGCAAAGAGAATGGTTGCTGATAAAAATGCAGCAATGACTTTAAAAGCTGTACCATTAAAAGATAATAAAAATATAAACATCAATAAAGTAATATAAATCATATAATCAAAATTATGCACAAAAATGATAAAAATAAATAATAAAACTCCAAGAATTAATTTCGTAATAATGTTTACATCATCTACAAGTGTATGACGCTTTTTCCAACGTTCAAACATTTGATTCACCTGCCATTTCTAAAAGCTTATGATTGTCTACGACAAGTCGACGTGTTGGATAACGATGAATAATTTCAGGGTCATGCGTCACCATTACGATAGTTTGTCCTTGTTTTACACGTTCCTCAAATAGCTTAATCAATTGAAAAGTATTATGACTATCAAGTCCAAATGTTGGCTCATCTAATAAAACAATTTCAGCTTTTGAACTTAAAGCAGTTGCTACGCTTAATCGACGTTTTTGACCAGTAGATATTTCAAAAGGATGATGATGTTTAACTTTTTCTAAATGTAAAAGTTTCAAAAGATGTTCAGTTTCTTCTTTCGATTTCGCTTTATCAAGATGATTATAATGAATATTAATTTCGTCATAAACTGAATTAGTAATAAACTGAAGTTCAGGATTTTGGTATACAAGATACATATTTTGAGCAGCATCTTTAATTTTCTTTAGTAATCGCTTCTCATAAAACATTGTACCGTTGTATTTCACTAATTGCATCATAGATTCGAGTAAGGTAGTTTTACCAGCCCCATTTTTTCCAGTAATTGTAATCCATTCTCCAGGATGAATATTTAGTTCTGAAACTTCAAATAGTGTATTTTTACTGCGAAAAATTTGTCCGTTTTGAAATTTAAAAAGTGTATTGGAATATTGGGGAGTTAAATCTGTTCGAATAGGTGCATAATCCCATGCATGAGGATGCCATACGCCAAATTCGGTGAGTAACGATTCACAGTGTTTGAGTATGTAGTCAGGTGTATTATCGGCTATAATTTCTCCATCATAGTTCATTAATATGACTCGATCTACATGATGCCAAATATGTTCCACTTTATGTTCTACAATTAATACCGTTTGATCAGTCCATAATTGAATGAGTCGTTGCCATAAATCAGCAGTTGCTTGTACATCTAACATAGCTGTAGGTTCATCTAAAAAGAGTGTATCAGCTTTCTGTAAAATCGTTTCAACGATAGCAAGCTTTTGTTTCATGCCACCACTTAAATTATTTACGAAAGTTGAATTATCTACATCTAAATCTACTGACGCAAGTGCTTTTTTAATTTGTTCATCCATGTCTTCTCTTGGCACTTGTTGATTTTCTAAGACGAAAGCTAATTCTTCGTAAACTTTTGGCATACAAAATTGTGTATCTGGGTCTTGAAAAATAACCCCTGAATTAGGGTCAATGTGTAGTTCATCATATTTCATCGGTAATTCTATAAGATTAGGAACAATACCACTCAGTACATTAAGTAATGTGCTTTTACCAGATCCTGAAGGACCTAGTAAAAGCACTTTTTCTTTATCTTTAATTTCTATATTTAGATTATCGAAAATTTTTCGATCACCATTTGGATATTTTAGACGTAAATTTTTGACTTTTAACACAATCATTTCCCCTTATAAGTTGTCGTAATCTTTTTGAGAGGCAGGACGGAATAATTTAGTTACTCCAGTTTGATCTAAGGCTTTTACAATTAAATAAGAGAGTATACCAGACAGTACAATACCACTAATAGCACGGAAAATGATGAAAAGTAGTAAGTTCCAACCTGCAACTTCGTTTAGATAGCCGTAAAAATAATCTACAGGGAAAGATACTAATGCTGTTACTAAACCAGCTAACATTGCTACCATTAAAGAACGTGATTTGTATTTAAAGATAGCAAACACAACTTCACATGCTAGACCTTGTAAAATTGCATATACTATAGTAGGAATATCAAATTTCCCCATAACAATAGTTTCACCTGCACCGGCAGCAAATTCAGCAATTAATGCAATGCCTGGTTTAGGAATAATTAAGTAAGCTACAATAGCAGCCATAAACCAAATACCGTATGTAAGTTGTTCTAGATGTATACCAGCTACTTGAGCTAAATTATATGGCAACCACCATAAGTTATAAATGATTGCAAAAATAACAGCAATCAGCACAGTAACTAGAATTTCTGAAAGCTTTAAACCTTTAGACATAAAATAGTTCCTCCTAAAAAACGCACAACCCTTCGTAGAAAAGTTGTGCGTAAATTTAAATAAAAATGCTATTAATTATAAAAAACATGATTTATTTAAGTTAACACTTTCCTACGCTAGTATTTAACTAGATCAGGTTCAAAGGGTTTGAGGTTAAGCCTCATCTCAGTGCTATACACCCCTAGTGCATTTATATTTTATTTATTTTAAATGTATGACTTTTAATAGTAGATGTCAAGATGCTTTTAATCTATATTTAATTAAAAATAAATTATAATTAAACAGTTTACATATTTAATAAGTAAAATGTAATTAGTTCTAAAAATAATTGAATAAAAGTAGGACAGATTTATTTCCAACTCAGCCATCGATAGCCAATATATTAAAAATACCTGAGACAACTTGTATGTCTCAGGCTTATTCATTAATTACTATTAATGATGACATAAATAAGAAAATTAGTCTAATGTATCTTGAACGTCTTGTTTAGTTTGTTCAATATCATCAGTTTTTTCTTCTTTTTGTTCTTTTAATTTTTCTTCATATTCTTTTGCTTTTTTTGCATCTTCATGTGTCATAGGACAACTCTCCTTTTTCATAAATTACTTTACAAAATTAATATACCCAATTAATAAAAGGATAAACTTAATCTCAGTCTAGAGAAGTATTTTATTTTTTATTAAAGACAAGAATAGAAAGTTCATATATAATTAATTTTGAGGTGAACTGTATGTCTTTTCTTAAGAAACACGCCGAGATTATCTATAGTTACTTGATCGGTATCGTTTCACTCTTCACAGGTCTCATTATCTTGATCAATTTGCCTTTAATTCATAAACTAAAAAATAAAGATAAAATTGACTTAAAAATACATAATATATGGGACTTTCTTAATGCATTTTTTAGTGAAATAATTAGAGTGATGAGTAGATTCATAGGCAACTTTCCAGTTGTAAGTGCAGTCATAATTATTCTATTTGGTATTCTAGTCATATTGATTGGATATACGTTATTTAGAACAACCAAATACGATTACGACATCTCAATTTTCTTTTTAGTCATTGGTATTTTATACTTCCTCATTACAATTACATTGATGACTCAAGTATATGGTTTTTGGGCAATTATATTCATTATTCCATTTGTGATTCATACAGGATATATCGTTTATAAAGATGAATTGTATCAAGAAAATAGAAAAGTTCATTATTTATGGATTATTATTTCATATGGAATAAGTTACTTGATTACTCAAATGTCATTGTATGGCAAAATCGATGCAAATGAGATTGAGCCTATTGATATTTTAAGTGTAAATACATTCTTCATCATTATGTGGTTATTAGCTCAAGCGGCAATTTGGAATTTCTTATTCTTACGCCGTGCGTTACCTTTAACAAAAGAAGAATTAGGGGAAGAAGAGCCTGAATTATCAAGAACTCAAAAAGGAAACGTTTCGACTCAATCAAAAGTTCATTTTAAACAACTTCAAGATAAAACATCAGAATATGCACATAAGACAAGAAGAAGTGTAGATTTAGATAAAATTAGATCTAAACGCGATAAATTTAAAAGTAAATTTAAAAATATTGTAGATATAGAAGAAGATGATATTCCTAAGTGGATGAGACGCCCTAAATGGATTAAACCAGCATATGTGGAAATTTTCTGTGGGTTTATCTTATTCTTATTTACATTTATAGAATTTAATAACAGAAATGCTCTATTTGTATCTGGAGAATGGGAATTATCACAAACTCAATACGTGATTGAATGGATTACATTGTTAATATTACTCTTTATTATTATCATTTACATTGCTACGACATTTACTCATTTTTTAAGAGGCAAATTTTACTATTTACAATTGTTTATGATTAGTATTCTATTTTTTAAATTGCTTACTGAATTCATTAATATAATGATTCATGGTCTATTACTTTCAATATTTATCACACCTACATTAATTATTATGTTAATACCTGTAATTATAGCATTTTCGTTGCAATTAAAAGAAAAACCATAATCTGAGTAAGGGAGTGGAACAGAATTCATTTTTGAATTCATTGTTCCGCTTCTTTTTTTAATTTAATATTTAGGTGAAGATTTTTAAATTTGTTAAAATAGTAGAGTAAATCGTAACAGATTCGTTAAAAAATTAAAACAGGAGAAATTAAAATGAAAATAGCAACTTTAAATAAAGGCAAAGAAACTAAATATTTAAATCAATATCCTTTAGTTGAAGAAGAAGATATTTTTCAACATGATCATTTAAAAGAAGGTGACTTGTTTAATATAGTTACTGAAAATAATCAATATATAGCAACAGCTTATGTAGGACGTCAACATAAAGGTTTAGGATGGGTAATCACATATAGCCAAGAAGAAGATATCAATATTACTTTCTTTGAAAATTTATTTGAAAAAGCGCTAGAAGAAAGAGCGTATTATTACAATATAGAAGGAACTAATGCTTTTAGACTATTTAATGCTGAGGGAGATGGCGTTGGAGGCTTAACTATTGATAATTATAATGGACATCTACTTATTCAATGGTATTCAAAAGGAATTTACAAGTTTCGTTATATAATTATTGAAGCAATAAAAAAAGTATTTAAATTTGAATCTGTTTTTGAAAAAATGCGCTTTAAAGATACGGAGTATACAGGAGGACATGTACTTGGAAAAACTCCAGAATTTCCCATAGTTATTGAAGAAAACTTTATATTTTACAATGTTGATTTAAATGATGGATTGATGACAGGAATATTTTTAGATCAAAAAGAAGTTCGTAAAAAATTACGTGATTATTTTGCCGAAAATAGAAGTATTTTAAATCTATTTAGTTATACGGGCGCGTTTTCAGTGATAGCATCTAAAAATGCTAAAGTTACAACAAGTGTAGATTTAGCTAATCGTTCTCGTACATTAACTGAAGAAAATTTTGGGTTAAATGGTGTAGATCCCAAAAGTCAATATATATATGTCATGGATACATTTGATTTTTATAATTATGCAGCACGTCATGGAAACCAATATGACACAATAGTCATTGATCCGCCTAGTTTTGCGCGTAATAAAAAGAAAACTTTTTCAGTACAAAAAAATTATGATGATTTAATTAATGGTGCTTTAGATGTTTTAGCACCAAATGGTACATTGTTGCTATGTACAAATTCAAGTGCTTTTTCTTTAAAAGCATTTAAAAATGTAATCAAGAAAACATTGGAACAAGCTAACGTAGAATATGAAATAGAAGAAGTTATGGGATTACCAAAAGACTTTAAAACACATCCACATTATAAACCTTCTAAATATTTAAAAGCTGTATTCATAAATATTAAGCATTAAAGTACTGAAATAGGGTATCGAATGTATGTTGAAAATATTATGAAAAACGAAAGGTGAGTCAGTAAATGGGTATTATTCATAAAATTACAAATGGAGTTACTGATAAAGTAGGTAAAAAAGTCTTAGATATAGAAGAAATTAACGAAAAAGATATCTTACCTAAAAACGAAGAAGAAATTGCACAACGTAGAGAAAAAGCTAAAGCAGTCGTTAAGAAAAAATCTTTATTATCTTCAGGGATGAGTGTTGTGCCAATTCCAGGATTAGACTTTGGTGTAGATATCAAATTGATGAAAGATATTATTGAAGATATTAATAAAATTTACGGCCTTGATCAAAAACAAGTCAATTCTCTTGGTGAAGATGTTAAAGAACGTATTTTATCAGCAGCAGCAATTCAAGGTAGTTCAATGATTGGTGAAAAAGTGACTAGTGGTGCTTTGAAATTAATCATTAGAGATGTTGCTAAGCGTACTGCAGCGAAACAAACAAAATGGTTCCCAGTAGTGGGACAAGCTGTTTCAGCTTCAATTAGTTACTACTTTATGAATAAATTAGGTCAAGATCATATAGAAAAATGTGAAAAAGTTTTACGTGATATTATTTAATTTTTTAAAAATGTAGTATAATAAAAGCGAAGAAATTTATATATAATATTAGAAAATTGACTAACATAAATCTATACCTATTATAAGTAATCAAACTTTGTTTGATTACTTATATAATGACTGTTACTTTATTAACATAAGTGTATTTTTCTATAATAATTCAATTATATAATAATTGAATTTAGTTATATATTTTGGTAGTGTTAGGGTATAAATTTTTATGTTAGATAATAAGAAAACTAATTTTCTAACTTATGGAGGAGAAATAGATTATGGAACAAAAATCATATGTAATCGTTGATGAAACTGGAATTCATGCACGTCCAGCTACAATGTTAGTGCAAACAGCATCTAAATTTGATTCAGATATTCAATTAGAATATAACGGTAAAAAAGTAAATTTAAAATCAATTATGGGCGTTATGAGTTTAGGTGTAGGTAAAGATGCTGAAATCACTATCTATGCTGATGGAAGCGATGAACAAGACGCAATTCAAGCGATCAGTGAAGTGTTATCAAAAGAAGGTTTAACAGAGTAATTATGTCTAAATTAATTAAAGGTATTGCAGCTTCTGATGGAGTTGCAATTGCCAAAGCATATTTACTGGTAGAACCTGATTTATCATTTACGAATGAGAAAATTACTGATACTGATGCTGAAATTAAAAAGTTCAGAAATGCTTTAGAAGCTTCCAAAATTGAATTAACAAAAATTAGAAATAATGCTGAAAAATCATTAGGTGCAGATAAAGCTGCTATTTTTGATGCACATTTACTTGTACTTGATGACCCAGAATTAATTCAGCCAATTGAAGATAAAATTGAGAATGAGAAAGTAAATGCTCCAGAAGCATTAAATGAAGTTACGACTCAATTTATTACTATTTTTGAATCTATGGATAATGAATATATGAGAGAACGTGCATCAGATATTCGTGACGTTTCTAAGCGTGTACTTGCTCATCTTTTAGGTGTGGAGTTACCAAATCCTAGTATGATTGATGAAAGTGTAGTTATTATAGGAAACGATTTAACACCATCTGATACTGCACAATTAAACAAAGAGTTTGTTCAAGGTTTTGTTACAAATATTGGTGGCCGTACAAGTCATTCTGCAATTATGAGCCGTTCATTAGAAATTGCAGCCGTGGTGGGTACTAAATCGATTACTCATGAAGTAAAACAAGGAGATATGGTTATTGTTGACGGTATTACTGGTGACGTTATCATAGATCCAACTGAAGATGAACTCATTGCTTATCAAAATAAACGTGAGCGTTTCTTTGAAGATAAAAAAGAATTACAAAAACTTCGTGATGCTGAAACTGTAACTGTTGACGGTGAACATGCAGAATTAGCTGCTAATATTGGTACACCTGATGATTTATATGGTGTTATGGAAAATGGCGCTGAAGGAATTGGTCTTTATAGAACAGAATTTTTATATATGGGTAGAGATCAAATGCCAACTGAAGACGAACAATTTGAAGCGTATAAAAAAGTTTTAGAAACTATGAAAGATAAACGCGTTGTTGTACGTACTTTAGATATTGGTGGAGATAAAGAATTACCATATTTAAATTTACCTAAAGAAATGAATCCATTCTTAGGTTATCGTGCAATTCGTTTGTGCTTAGATCAACAAGACATCTTCAGAACACAATTACGTGCGTTATTACGCGCATCTGCTTATGGTAAATTAAATATTATGTTCCCAATGGTAGCCACTATTAAAGAGTTTAGAGATGCTAAAGCGATTCTTTTAGAAGAAAAAGATAAATTAACTAGCGAAGGACAAGAAGTTGCTGATGATATCGAAGTAGGTATCATGGTAGAGATTCCTTCTACTGCTGCGTTAGCTGATATCTTTGCTAAAGAAGTAGATTTCTTTAGTATAGGAACTAATGACTTAATTCAATATACTATGGCAGCTGATCGTATGTCTGAACGTGTTTCATATTTATATCAACCATATAATCCAGCAATTTTACGTTTAGTTAAACAGGTCATTGAAGCTTCTCATAAAGAAGGTAAATGGACTGGTATGTGTGGTGAAATGGCTGGCGATGAAACAGCAATACCATTATTATTAGGTTTAGGATTAGATGAGTTCTCTATGAGTGCAACCTCTATTCTTAAAGCTAGAAGACAAATTAATGGTTTAAGTAAAAACGAGATGGCGGAATTAGCAAACCGTGCTATTAATTGTGCAACACAAGATGAAGTTAAAGAACTTGTTCATCACATTTCTAAGTAATATTAAAAATACCTGAGACAATTTATGATGTCTCAGGTTCTTTTTTTATGTAACTACAGTTGGATATCAAATATTTTGTTAATTTTTTCTAAATCCACATGATATATAGGCTCCTCATTTAATAAAATAAATGGTGTAGAGAATGCATCATATTCTAACATTTCATTACGATAAGAAGGATGCTTAATATTTTTTTCAATAAAATTAATATGATGTTCCGTTAAATAGTTTTTTATAAAATTACAAGGGGGACAATCGTCTTGTGTATAAATAATTATTTTAGACATAAATCATATTCTCCTTTTAATTATACTTTTTTTACTATATATAAGGTAATTAAAAAATGCAAACTGTGAATTTTATGTGAATTCCATTTAAATTCTCCATTAAAAATAAACAAAAAAATTTTAGTTACTAATGTTTAGGTATATAATTTAAATTTACAGGCTTTAATTTTAAATTATAGAAAAGGTGGTTAAATATGAATTCTGTCGAAATTAGTCGTTTTTTGACAGGGATGACATTAGGCGTTCATATTATTTTTGCTACTATAGGGGTAGGAATGCCATTAATGTTTGCAATTGCAGAGTTTTTAGGGATCAAAAAGAAAGATCCTAAATATATAGCATTAGCAAAACGTTGGTCAAAAGGGTATACGATTACAGTTGCAGTTGGGGTTGTAACTGGAACAATTATTGGATTACAACTTTCGCTTGTATGGCCTACGTTTATGAAAATGGGTGGCCATGTTATTGCACTTCCTCTTTTCATGGAAACATTTGCTTTCTTCTTTGAAGCAATCTTTTTAAGTATTTATCTGTATACATGGAATCGTTTTAAAAATCAATGGATACATTTTTTAATTAGTTTACCTGTTATTATAGGTGGTTCATTCTCAGCGTTCTTTATTACTTCAGTGAACTCATTTATGAATACGCCAGCAGGTTTTGAAATGAAAAAAGGCAAAATGGTTAATGTTCAACCATTTGAAGCAATGTTCAATTCTTCATTTTTAGTTAGGGCATTTCATGTTGTTGCAACAGCTGGTATGACGATGGCGTTTATTTTGGCAGCAATCGCTGCATTTAAATTATTAAAAAATAAATATAGTGAAGATGCGCCATATCATAAAAAAGCGTTAAAAATGACTATGATTCTTGGATTTATTCAAACATTATTATCAATGTTAGCTGGCGATTTGTCTGCTAAGTTTCTTCATAAAGTACAACCAGAAAAATTAGCCGCATATGAGTGGCATTTTGATACACATTCTAAAGCAGATTTAGTATTTTTTGGTATTTTAAATGAAAAAACTCAAGAAGTTTCAGGAGCTATAAAAATTCCTGGATTACTGAGCTTTTTAGCTGATAATAATATTAATACTAAAGTAAAAGGTTTAAATGAATTTCCTAAAAATGATTTACCTCCATTAATCGTTCATTATTTCTTTGATCTAATGGTATCTATGGGAATCTTTTGTTTTATCGTATCAGGCATTTTCATATTAGCATTATTGATAAAAAAACTACGTCCTATTATAACTAAAAAAGTAATGCTTTATGCAGTACTTTTAACAGGACCTGCTTCAATGCTTGCTATAGAATTTGGTTGGTTCTTAACTGAAATGGGACGTCAGCCATGGATTGTTAGAGGATATATGCGTGTTAGCCAAGCTGCTACACAGGCAGGAGGAATTACGTTAGTAACAATTCTATTCGGTTTACTTTATTTTGTACTTCTCTTTACATCTGCTTATGTATTATTGAGAATGTTTAGAAATAAACCAGCTCGCGAGGATATTGATAAAGTGATTGGAGGTCAAGAATAATGGATTATACTGGCATAGGTATTATAGTATTATGGACTTTCCTATTTTGTTATATTATCGTAGCGTCTATTGATTTTGGTGCTGGATTTTTAACTTTGCATACAAAATTAACGGGAGAAGAAAAAAAGATTAATCATCTTATAGAAAGATATTTAAATCCTGTATGGGAAGTAACAAATGTATTTTTCGTATTTTTCTTTGTAGGTTTTGTAGGATTTTTCCCGGATTCAGCTCTTTATTTAGGGACAGTGTTATTAATTCCTGGTTCAATCGCTTTAATTCTTATTTCTATTAGAAGTAGTTTTTATGCTTTTGAACATTATGGACAAGATAATAAACTGCCTTGGATATTTTTATATGGTATTACTGGACTTTTAATACCCGCAGCACTCGCAACTGTATTGACTATCTCAGAAGGTGGATACATTAATGAACAAGGCAATCATTTTGATTTGGATTGGGTACAGTTACTATTAAGTCCTTTTGCATGGTCAGTTGTATTTTTAGCAATTGTAAGTGTATTATATATATCATCAGGGTTTTTAACATATTATGCTTCTAAAGCAAAAGATAAAGTAGCTTATAAATTTATGCGTCAATGGTTTATGTTCTGGGGTCCACCGATGATTATCATTTCATTATTTGTATTCTTATCATTAAGAATACAAAACTCTAATCACTTTTATAATGCAATTACGCATTATTGGTGGATGTTTGCAATTAGTTTTATTTTCTTCTTAATTGCAGGAGTTTTAAATATAATTAAAAAGTATCACGGTTTAGCATTTATTATGGTAATTTTACAAATGGCTTTCGCTTTTTACGGATACGGTATGAGTAAGTTACCTTATATTCTTTATCCATATATTAAAATTTCAGATTCAGGTGTAAACTCATCAATGGGCTTAGCATTAACAATTGTCTTTATTTTAGGTTTACTTTTATTACTTCCATCGTTAATATTGTTATTGAGATTATTCGTTTTTGATAAACAATATGTAGAAGGTAAAAAGTAATTTAAATTAAGAGAGGAGCTGAAATGAGAGTGATTTATATTTATAGAACTTTGAATAAGGTTCTAGTATATAAATGAACTTATCATTTTAGCTCTTATTTTTTAGTTAGGAGTTCCAAAATTCATGGAGAAAGAGTATGTAGTAATAGGATTAGGTCGTTTTGGAGGAAGTATTGTAAGAGAGTTAAACGCTTTAGATATGGATGTTATGGCTATTGATAGAGATGAAGCTCGAGTAAATGAATATAGTGAAATTGCGACACATGCTGTTGTAGCTGACACTACAGATGAAGCCGTAATGAAAAGTTTAGGTATACGAAATTTTGATCATGTCATTGTGGCAATAGGTGAGAATATTCAATCTAGTACATTAACAACTTTAATATTGAAAGAATTAGGTGTAAAAAAAGTTACGGCCAAAGCACAAAACGATTATCATGCAAAGATTTTGAATAAAATTGGTGCTGACACTGTGGTACATCCAGAAAGAGATATGGGCCGTCGTATTGCACATAATGTAGCAAGTGCAAGTGTACTAGACTACCTTGAACTCGCAGATGAACATTCATTAGTAGAGTTAAAAGTAAGTGAAAAATTGACTGGTCAAACAATCAGAGATTTAGATATTCGAGCACAATTTGGTATTAATATTATTGCAATAAAAAGAGGACGAGAAATCATTGTGTCACCAGATCCAAACATGAATATTGAAATTGGAGATATTATGATAATGATTGGACACGACAATGATTTAAATCGTTTTGAGAAAAAAATAGTAAGATAGTAAAACGAAGCTGGGACATCATTCCTAGCAAAATAGCCAGTAAATGAGTTTATTATATATTCGTTTACTGGCTTCTTTATTTACAATACTTCATATTGTTGGCTCGCTTTCTTAGAGGACGGCTCCAGCTTGTCCTGTTCCCTTAAGAGTTTCGGCAAAATGCATTATATGTCATTTTACATTGAAATACTTTAATACAATAAGGTCCTTTCGTATAAGTTAATAAACATCACTAAACTAAATTAACGAGGTGCCTTATGTGTAAAGAATATAACATGACTCAACTTACTCTAACAATGAAAACTTCAGTACTTATCCCCATAAATGATACGTCATGACAAGTAAATGATATTATAGAAACAATGCTTAAGATTGAATTCGATGAATTCAGACATCAATGTGGTGCAACATCAAACCATCCAAAAATGATGTTAAAAGTCATTCTATATGCCTACACACAATCTGTGTTTTCAGAACGTAAGATAGAAAAATAACTTAATGATAGCATTCGAATAATGTGCCTACCATAAAATCAAAAGCCTTCTTATAAAACGATGAATCGATTTAGAATCAATCCAAACGTAGATGCATTATTAAAATCACCATTTATTCAATGTCATAGTCAGTGTTTGAAACAACATCTTATAGATGATCGGGTCATTTTTATTAATAGTACGAAAGTTGAGGCGAATACTAATTGATATACATTTGTATGGAAAAAGCGTATTCAAAACTATGAGTCAAGGATGAATGTAGATTCTAAAGCACTCTGTCATGAATGGATGACAAATAAAATTATACCTGAGATTAAAAAAGATCACGATAATGACTTAACAAAAGAACTAAAATTAAACAATACAAAAAGCAAATTAATGATTACTCTGGGCGAAAGCATAAATACGACGTCTAAAAATCTATTTTAAAGGGTAGACATAGTTATTCTAAAATAGACCATAATGCCATATTTATGAGAATGAAAGAAGATTATATGAAAAATAGACAACTCAAACCAGGGTATCATTTACAAATAGCGACAAATTCTCAATTTGTTTTATCTTATCTTGTGTATCAAAATCTGACTGATACAAGAACGATGATACCATTTTTAAATTCAATTCAAGAGACCTACGTTCATTTACTTGAATATATTGTAGGTGACGCAAGTTATGGTAGCGAACCCAATGATATAGCAATAATAAATCATTTTAATCGAATACCGCTTATAACCTACGGTATGTTTATAAAAGAT
>NZ_KV821149.1:52074-52558 GCF_001815595.1 Staphylococcus sp. HMSC070D05
GTTTATAAAAGATAAAACTAAAAAATATAAAAATGATAACTTTAATACTCAAAATCAGGATTATAACGAAATTAACGACGAATACATTTATCCAAACAATCAGCGACTGGGTTTTAAAAGATATGCCTATCGTCATGATAAATATGAATTTAAGAAAGACTTTAAATGATATAATGTGATGATTTTTCAGAAGAACCTCTGAAACACCAATGCGTGGAATTTAATGCAAAAGCAAATAAAAAAATAATGAAAAATTATAATCGGGAATATTTTAAAGCCCAAATTAATAAAAGCTTTCAGAACTAAAAACAAAAACCATCTACAGTCAAAGAAAAATTGATGTGGAGCCTATTTTTGGATGTATGAAGGCTCTTTTGGATTTCACTTGAATGTCTGTTCGCGGGATAAATAAAGCTAAAAGAGAACTAGGATTTGTGTTAATAACACTCAATATAAGAAAAGTAGCAGCTCAACGAGCTGAAAA
>NZ_KV821149.1:52658-112503 GCF_001815595.1 Staphylococcus sp. HMSC070D05
TCTATATTATTTCAATAGAAATTGTCCTTTTTCACTTATCCAGAAACTTTAAGTCCCGGACTTTTTTATTCTTCATTTACTTTCATAATTACTGGTAAAATCATTGGACGACGAGCTGTTTTTTCATATAAATATGGCTGTAACGTTTCAATGATTGAAGATTTAATTTGATGCCATTGAATATCATCATTTGAATTTAGTTTTGAAATAACATCTGTTTTAATTTTTCGTTGTGCATCATAAATTAATTGGCCAGATTCACGCATGTAAACAAAACCACGTGAAATAATATCTGGACCTGAAAGAAGTTTATTTGTTTTAAAATCAATACTTACTACAACAATAACCAATCCTTCTTCAGATAATAATTTACGATCTCGAATGACAACATTACCAATATCACCGATGCCACTTCCATCAACTAATACATTACCAGATGGAATTCGACCAGCTTTACGCGCAGAATCGTGTGTTAAAGCTAAGACATCACCAATATCAAAAATAAAGACATTTTCTTCTTTAACACCACAATCAATACCTGTTTGACCATGAGCTTTTAACATACGATATTCACCATGAATAGGTAAGAAGTATTTAGGTTGGATTAAACGAAGCATTAACTGTTGGTCGCCTTGGGAACCATGTCCTGAAGTATGAATGTTAGAAATCTTACTGTGAATAACATCAGCACCAGCTTTATATAATGCGTTAATTGTACGATTGATACTTTTAGTATTCCCTGGAATAGGAGAAGAACTGAATACTACAGTATCGTCAGGTATAATTTTGATTTGTTTGTGTGTACCATTAGCGATACGTGAAAGTGCAGCCATTGGTTCACCTTGAGAGCCAGTGCATAAAATAAGTAACTCGTGTTTAGGAATATTATTAATTTTGTTAGGCTCAACAAATGTTTCTGGAGGTGCTTTGATATAACCAAGCTCCATACCAATCTTAATATTATTTTCCATTGAACGGCCAAAAGTTACAATTTTACGATTATATTTAATTGCTGCTTCCACCGCTTGTTGGACACGATAGATGTTTGATGCAAAGGTTGCGAAAATAATACGACCTTTACAATTACGAAAAATTTTATCGACATTTTGTCCAACTTCACGTTCACTTAATGTGAAATCAGGAACTAGCGCATTAGTAGAGTCAGATAACAAGCATAATACGCCTTCTTTACCAAGTTCTGCCATTTTTGCAATATTTGCAGGCGCACCAACAGGTGTAAAATCAAATTTGAAGTCACCAGTATGGACAATTTTACCTTCAGGTGTGTCAACAACAACACCATATGCTTCCGGGATACTATGCGTAGTTAAGTAAAAAGAAATTTCAAAATGTTTAGATTTTATAACACTATCTTCTGTAATTTCATTTAGACTAGCATTACGCAGTAAATTGTGTTCTTCTAATTTATTGCGTATTAAACCTAAAGCTAAAGGGCCACCATAAATAGGAACATTAATTTGTTTTAGTAGGTAGGGCACACCACCTATATGGTCTTCATGTCCATGAGTAATAAATAAACCAACAATTTTATCTTGATTTTGTTCTAAGTAGGTATAATCAGGAATAACATAGTCTATACCTAATAAATTATCATCAGGGAATTTGATTCCAGCATCGATGATAACAATTTCATCTTTATACTCCACAGCATAAGTGTTTTTACCAACCTCACCTAACCCGCCTAGAGCATATACACCTACTTCATTAGAATGTAATTGTTTCATTATTGAGCGTTCTCCACATTAAAGTGATCAGAATGTTCTTTTTCATATTCTAAATGTGCGCCCTCTAATTTAGTAATAAATTCGATATTATAATTGCGATCTTTTAAATAACGTCTTACTTGTTCTTCAGTTTCACCTTCAACATAAATTGTATTTGTGTTCTCACGAACAATTACTTCGTCTTTATTATGTTGAAAAAATACTTTAAATACTGCCATGATATATATTTCCTCCTAAATAAATGTTTATTTATTGTCTTATGAGCACAAGTAGAAAATAAATAAAATATACATGTTTATTTATTTTCACATCTAACGTGAATGCTACATAACAGGCATTTTAAATTTTTAATATAAAATAATATTTATTTTACTGTGCTTAAAGGCAAATCATACATGTCGTTCATTTTTTGAAAGATAGTAATTTACTATGATTTCAGTTAATTTTTATTTTACCTTATGTATCAGAATAAATAAAGCAGTTTATATGTAGTAAAAGTAGAAGGAAATTGAATAAAAAAAGAAAAACCTAACACATTTATTACAATAATGTAAAAATGCATTAGGCTTAAATATTAGACTTCAACTGAGTCTGGTAATGGAGTAAGAGGATGATCTTTATCGATATAATCGTAGAACATAATACCATTTAAATGATCAATTTCATGTTGAAATACAATTGCTGGATAACCTTTTAAACGTAATTTAACTTCATTACCATCAATATCATAAGCTTTAATTGTTGTTCTATAATGACGATGAACTAAACCAGGTATATTTTCATCTACACTTAAACAACCCTCACCAGTAGGTAAATAAGCGTGTTGAACACTATGACTAATTACTTTAGGATTGACCAACATATAGTCGTAAGATTTACCTTCCCCATCGTCAGGTAAATACACAGCTATCATTTTTTTTGAAATATTAATTTGTGGTGCAGCTAAACCTACTCCAGAGCGTAGACCATATTTTTTAGCAATTTCATCATCTTGGCTATTAATTAAAAATTCACGCATATCACGCAAAGTATTTTTGTCTTCTTCAGAAAGAGGTAAATTCACGTCTTTTGCTTTTTCGCGTAACGTAGGATGTCCATCTCTAATAATATCTTTCATTGTTAACATGTTATACACCTTCCTTATATAATATAAAATATAACAGATAATATACATTTACGTACATTATATAGTTTCATTTGATTTATAAACTATCTTTATATAATATTACAATCGAAACACTATGAGGAGGAATGACATTAATGAAATTACGTAAAACCATAGTTGTTGCAGCTGCCTCTACACTTTTATTAGCTGGTTGTACAACTGATAAAAAAGAGGTAAAAGCTTATGACGATAATGTTCAAAAAGCATTTGATAAAGAACAATCTATAAATGAGGTTAGTAAAAAACTAAATTCACTTGAAGAAAAGAAACAAGGTTTGTATAAAAAAGCAAATAGTAATGACAGTAATACACGTAGTAAAGCAGCTGACGATGTACTTGATAATATTGATAAACGAGAAAAAACCTTTGATAAGGAAGTTTCAATTTTAAAAAATTCCGAAAAGCAATTTAAAAAAGGCGATTCTCATATTAACGATATTAAAAATGATAATAAAAGAAAAGAAGTTAAACAACTTGATGATGCTATAAAAAACAAATATAAAACACATGACGACTATGCTAAGGCTTATAAAAATGTATTAAGTAAAGAAAAAGATTTATTTGAATTAGTCAAACAAGATGGAGTAACGCAATCTCAAGTAGACGAAAAAAACAATGCGCTTAATAAAGCTCAAGAAAACTTTAAGAAAAAATTCCAGGCTTATGCTAAGGCAATGAATACAGTTAATAAAGAAAAACAAGACGTCGATCATTTAATCTCTTAACATCACTAATACAGTGTTAATTGTTACATTGATACAGTTTCTCAGACTGTATCTTTTTTTAGTAATACAGAACTTTATGAAAATGTTTAACAGTCTAAAATAATTGTGGTACACTATGAGTGGATAAAATGAATTTCTATTATATGGGAAAGGTATGGTGAATTGAATGGCTCCTAAGTTACAAGCCCAATTCGATGCAGTAAAAGTATTAAATGATACTCAGTCGAAATTTGAAATGGTTCAAATTTTGGACGTAGATGGTAATGTCGTAAATGAAGACTTAGTACCTGATTTAACTGATGAACAATTAGTAGAATTAATGGAAAGAATGGTGTGGACACGTATTCTTGACCAACGTTCTATTTCTTTAAATAGACAAGGTCGTTTAGGTTTCTATGCTCCAACAGCAGGACAAGAAGCATCTCAATTAGCTTCTCAATATGCTTTAGAAAAAGAAGACTTCATTTTACCTGGTTACCGTGATGTACCACAACTTATTTGGCACGGTTTACCGTTAACTGATGCCTTCTTATTCTCAAGAGGTCACTTTAAAGGTAACCAATTCCCTGAAGGCGTAAACGCATTCAGTCCACAAATCATTATCGGTGCACAATATATCCAAACAGCTGGTGTGGCATTCGGTATTAAAAAACGTGGTAAAAAAGCAGTTGCTATCACTTACACTGGTGATGGTGGTTCTTCACAAGGTGATTTCTACGAAGGTATTAACTTTGCTTCTGCTTATAAAGCACCAGCAATCTTTGTTATCCAAAACAATAACTATGCTATTTCTACTCCACGTAGTAAACAAACAGCTGCTACTACATTAGCTCAAAAAGCAATTGCAGTAGGTATCCCTGGTATCCAAGTTGATGGTATGGATGCATTAGCTGTATATCAAGCTACTAAAGAAGCTCGTGATCGCGCAATTAATGGTGAAGGTCCAACATTAATCGAAACTATGACTTATCGTTATGGTCCACATACAATGGCTGGAGATGATCCAACTCGTTACAGAACTTCAGATGAAGATGCAGAGTGGGAGAAAAAAGACCCGTTAGTTCGTTTTAGAAAATTCTTAGAAAATAAAGGATTATGGAGCGAAGAGAAAGAAAACGAAGTTATTGAACGTGCTAAAGACGACATCAAGAAAGCAATTAAAGAGGCTGACAATACTCCAAAACAAACTGTTCTTGATTTAATGGATATCATGTATGAAGATATGCCTCAAAATTTAGCTGAACAATATGAAATTTACAAAGAGAAGGAGTCGAAATAAGCCATGGCACAAATGACAATGGTTCAAGCGATTAACAATGCGCTTAAAACTGAATTGCAAAATGACGAAAACGTTTTAATTTTCGGTGAAGACGTTGGTGTTAACGGCGGTGTATTCCGTGTTACTGAAGGTTTACAAAAAGAATTCGGTGAAGACCGTGTATTCGACACACCATTAGCTGAATCTGGTATTGGTGGTTTAGCTCTTGGTTTAACTGCAGAAGGTTTCCGTCCTGTAATGGAAATTCAATTCTTAGGATTCGTATTTGAAGTGTTTGATGAAGTTGCTGGTCAAATTGCTCGTACGCGTTTCCGTTCAGGTGGTTCTAAAACTGCTCCTGTAACAATTCGTACACCATTTGGTGGTGGGGTACACACTCCAGAATTACACGCAGATAACTTAGAAGGTATTTTAGCTCAATCACCAGGTATTAAAGTAGTTATTCCATCTGGTCCTTATGATGCTAAAGGTTTATTACTTTCATCAATCAGATCAAACGATCCAGTTGTATATTTAGAGCACATGAAATTATATCGTTCATTCCGTGAAGAAGTTCCTGAAGAAGAATATACAATTGAAATTGGTAAAGCAAATGTCAAAAAAGAAGGTAATGACATTACATTAATTGCATACGGTGCAATGGTACAAGAATCTGAAAAAGCTGCAGAAGAACTTGAAAAAGAAGGTTACTCTGTAGAAGTTATCGATTTACGTACAGTTCAACCAATCGATATTGATACATTAGTTGCATCAGTTGAAAAAACTGGTCGTGCAGTAGTTGTTCAAGAAGCTCAACGTCAAGCTGGTGTTGGTGCTACTGTAGCAGCTGAATTAGCTGAACGTGCTATTCTTTCATTAGAAGCTCCAATTGCACGTGTTGCTGCTGCTGATACTGTATATCCATTTACTCAAGCTGAAAACGTTTGGTTACCAAATAAAAATGATATTATTGAACAAGCTAAAGCTACTTTAGAATTCTAATAGTATATACAAAACAGTAAGCTATATATGAATCTATATATTTAAAATAAGTATTTTCTATTTATTTTATGTATATATAATTAATTGTAAACTAGAGACGTAGGACAAAATGATAAAGTGTTAACAGACACGACATATTATTCTGTCCTTCCTCTATGTTATAAATTTATTTAAATAATAAATATTTAAATCTTAGGAGGATAAGAACGTGGCATTTGAATTTAGACTACCCGACATTGGTGAAGGTATCCACGAAGGTGAAATCGTTAAGTGGTTTGTTTCAGCCGGAGATACAATTGAAGAGGATGACGTATTAGCAGAGGTTCAAAATGATAAATCTGTAGTAGAAATCCCATCTCCTGTAAGCGGTACAATTGAAGAAGTAGTAGTTGAAGAAGGCACTGTAGCAGTTGTAGGTGATGTCATTGTTAAAATTGACGCACCAGATGCAGAAGAAATGCAATTTAAAGGTCATGATGATGACGATGCTTCATCTAAAGAAGAAGAACCTGCAAAAGAAGAAGCTAAAACTGAAGAAACTCCAGCAGCTTCAACATCACAAGATGAAAAAGTAGACGAAAACAGACGAATTAAAGCAATGCCATCTGTACGTAAATATGCACGTGAAAAAGGCGTGAACATTAAAGCAGTTTCTGGTTCAGGTAAAAATGGACGTATTACTAAAGAAGACATCGATAACCACTTAAATGGTGGCGGTGCTCAAGCAGCAACAGCTTCAAATGAAAGTGCAGCTGCTTCAACATCAGAAGATACTTCTGCAGTTCAAACTCAATCAGTACCTGAAGGAGACTTCCCTGAAACTACAGAAAAAATCCCTGCTATGCGTAAAGCAATTGCTAAAGCAATGGTTAACTCAAAACACACTGCTCCACACGTAACATTAATGGATGAAATTGATGTTCAAGACTTATGGGATCACCGTAAAAAATTCAAAGAAGTTGCAGCTGAACAAGGTATTAAGTTAACCTTCTTACCATATGTTGTTAAAGCACTTGTTTCTGCACTTAAAAAATACCCAGCACTTAATACGTCATTTAATGAAGAAGCTGGTGAAATTGTACACAAACATTACTGGAATATTGGTATCGCTGCAGATACTGAAAGAGGTTTATTAGTACCTGTAGTTAAAAATGCAGATCGTAAATCTATTTTCCAAATTTCAGATGAAATTAATGAATTAGCTGTTAAAGCTCGTGATGGTAAATTAACATCTCAAGAAATGAGCGGTGCTACATGTACAATTAGTAATATAGGTTCTGCTGGTGGACAATGGTTCACTCCAGTTATCAATCACCCAGAAGTAGCTATTTTAGGTATTGGACGTATTGCTCAAAAACCTATTGTTAAAGATGGTGAAATTGTAGCAGCTCCAGTATTAGCATTATCATTAAGCTTTGACCACAGACAAATTGATGGTGCAACTGGTCAAAATGCTATGAATCATATCAAACGCTTATTAAATAATCCAGAATTATTATTAATGGAGGGGTAAAACATGGTAGTTGGAGATTTCCCAATTGAAACAGATACTATTGTAATCGGAGCAGGTCCTGGTGGATATGTTGCTGCAATTCGTGCAGCTCAATTAGGACAAAAAGTTACTATTGTTGAAAAAGGTGACTTAGGTGGTGTGTGCTTAAACGTTGGATGTATTCCATCAAAAGCGTTATTACATGCTTCTCATCGTTTCGTAGAAGCTCAACACTCTGAAAATTTAGGAATTATTGCTGAAAGCGTATCACTTAAATTTGATAAAGTTCAAGAATTTAAACAATCAGTTGTTAATAAATTAACTGGCGGTGTTGAAGGATTATTAAAAGGTAATAAAGTTGACATCGTTCGTGGTGAAGCTTATTTCGTAGATGAAAATAGTTTACGTGTTATGGACGAGAAAAGTGCTCAAACGTATAACTTCAAAAATGCTATTATTGCAACTGGTTCAAGACCAATTGAAATTCCTAATTTTGAATTTGGTAAACGTGTTATCGATTCAACAGGGGCTTTAAACTTACAAGAAGTTCCTGGTAAATTAGTAGTTGTCGGCGGCGGTTATATTGGTTCAGAACTTGGTACTGCATTTGCTAACTTCGGTTCTGAAGTTACAATTTTAGAAGGTGCTAAAGAAATTCTTGGCGGTTTCGAAAAACAAATGGTTCAACCTGTTAAAAAAGGTATGAAAGAAAAAGGCGTTGAAATTATCACTGAAGCTATGGCTAAAAACGCTGAAGAAACTGAAAATGGTGTTAAAGTTACTTACGAAGCTAAAGGTGAAGAAAAAACAATCGAAGCTGATTATGTATTAGTAACTGTAGGACGTCGTCCAAATACTGACGAATTAGGCTTAGAAGAGTTAGGTCTTAAATTTGCTGATCGTGGATTATTAGAAGTAGACAAACAAAGTCGTACTTCTATTAAAAACATCTACGCAATTGGTGATATCGTACCTGGTTTACCACTTGCACACAAAGCAAGTTATGAAGGTAAAGTAGCTGCAGAAGTAATCTCAGGTCAAGCATCAGAAGTTGATTACATTGGTATGCCTGCTGTATGCTTCACTGAACCAGAATTAGCTCAAGTTGGTTATACTGAAGCTCAAGCTAAAGAAGAAGGTTTAGATTTCAAAGCATCTAAATTCCCTTATGCTGCTAACGGACGTGCTTTATCATTAGATGATACAACTGGTTTTGTTAAATTAATTACATTAAAAGAAGATGACACAGTTATTGGCGCTCAAGTAGCAGGTAATGGTGCTTCTGATATTATTTCTGAATTAGGTTTAGCTATCGAAGCAGGTATGAATGCTGAAGATATCGCATTAACTGTTCATGCTCACCCAACATTAGGTGAAATGACTATGGAAGTTGCTGAAAAAGCTATTGGATTACCAATCCATACTATGTAATTTCTTTTTGAAATAATTGAGAATTAAATCGACGTATTTAATTGAAATAATTGAAATAACCATTTACGGTGGGACTATGATTTTTATAAAAATCTAGTTCCACCTTTTTTATAGAAATAAGTTTATATTTTGGAGGGTAACTATGGAATATCAATATCCACTAGATTTAGATTGGTCTAATGATGAAATGATTGATGTTATTAAATTTTTTAATCAAATTGAAAACTATTATGAAAAATCTATAATAGGTACTGAGCTAATGGAACAGTATAAAAGATTTAAACAAATTGTGCCAAGTAAAGCTGAAGAAAAACAAATTTTTAAAGAATTTGAAGAAAAAAGTGGCTATAATAGCTATAAAGTCATCCAAGAAGTTAAAAAACATCCCGATCAAGAAAATTTTAGTAAACATTAAGATTTCTAATTCAATCTAAATTTTTTAATATATCTATTGAATTTAAAGCTGTATTTTGATATTTTTATTAAGCATTAAACAAAATGTTTGATAATAGTAAACAAGATACAGCTTTTTTAGGTGGTTGGTTATGCAAATTGGATATAAATTAAAAAATATAAGACGTCAAAAAAATCTCACTCAAGAAGAGTTAGCGGAACGAACTGATTTATCAAAAGGATACATATCACAAATTGAAAGTGAATATGCGTCTCCAAGTATGGAAACATTTTTAAGTATATTAGAAGTATTAGGTACTACACCAAGTGATTTTTTTAAAGAAAAAGCGAAAGAAAAAGTATTATATAAAAAAAGTGAACGAACGATTTATGATGAATATGACAGAGGATATATTTTAAATTGGGTTGTACCCAGTTCAAATGAATATGAAATGGAACCTCTTATATTAACAATTAAACCTGGATCATCGTACAAATCTTTTGAACCTTCTGAATCTGATACTTTTATTTATTGTTTAGAGGGATGTGTAACACTTACGTTAGGTAAAGAGCGCTATCAAGCTTATGAAGGAGATGTACTTTATTTTAGAGCAAATGAATTACATCAATTACATAATAATTCAAAACATGAAGTTAAAATTCTAATTGTAGCAACAGCATCATATTTATAAAGGAGAAAATGGATTGGAGTCACTATTATCTTTTAAAAAAGTTACTAAGAAATTTGATAATACAACAATATTAAATAATATGAACTTAGTTATTGAATCGGGATATTTTTATACTTTGCTTGGTCCCTCAGGATGTGGTAAAACTACGATTTTAAAACTTATTGCAGGATTTGAACAACCTAATGAAGGTCAAATTATTTATAAAAATCAGTCTATCGAAAAATTACCTGCCAATAAACGTAAAGTAAATACAGTCTTTCAAGATTATGCTTTATTTCCTCATTTAAATGTATATGAGAATATTGCTTTTGGTTTAAGACTAAAAAAGTTTTCTAAAAAAGAAATTGATAAGGAAGTTAAAGAAGCATTAAAACTTGTTAAGTTAACAGGTTATGAACAACGTCATATTAATGAAATGAGTGGGGGACAAAAACAGAGAGTTGCTATTGCCAGAGCTATTGTAAATAAACCAGAAATTTTATTATTAGATGAATCTCTTTCGGCACTAGATTTAAAATTACGTACTGAAATGCAATATGAACTTCGTGAGTTACAAAAAAGATTAGGCATCACTTTTATTTTTGTTACTCATGATCAAGAAGAAGCATTGGCACTTAGTGATTATATTTTTGTGATGAAAGATGGTGAAATACAACAATTTGGTACACCAACAGATATTTATGATGAACCAGTGAATCGATTCGTGGCTGATTTTATTGGAGAATCTAATATTGTTGATGGCACAATGGTTAAAGATTTTGTAGTGAATATATATGGTCAGGATTTTGAATGTGTTGATGCTCGGATTCCATCTGGGAAAAAAATTGAAGTAGTGATTCGTCCAGAGGATATTTCTTTAGTTGAATCGACACAAGGTTTATTCACTGCAACTGTCGATTCAATGCTTTTTAGAGGTGTACATTACGAAATTTGTTGTATTGATGAAAAAGGGTATGAATGGGTTATTCAATCTACTAAAAAGACAACAATAGGAAGTCAGGTAGGTTTGTTTTTTGAACCTGAAGCTATTCATATTATGGTTCCTGGAGAAACTGAAGAAGAATTTGATAAACGTATTGAAAGTTATGAGGATATTGAACATGCGTAATTTAAATAAATTTCTCATCATTCCATATTTATTATGGATGATTATTTTTATTATTATTCCTGTGCTATTACTTGTATATTTTTCATTTATCGATATAAATGGTCACTTTAGTTTTACAAATTATCGACAAGTTTTTTCAATGAAATATTTAAAAATGATGTGGGATTCTATTTTTTATGCGACACTTATAACAATCATTACACTCATTATAAGTTATCCTGCAGCCTATTTTATTAGATCTTCAAAATTCCAAAATATTTGGTTACTTATATTAATCATACCCACATGGATTAATTTATTGTTAAAAACTTATGCTTTTATTGGAATTTTAAGTCACGAAGGTATGATTAATAAAATGTTAGGTATAATGCATATTGGTCCACTAAATTTGTTGTTTACATCAGGTGCGTTTTTACTTGTTGCAAGTTATATTTATATACCATTTATGATTTTGCCTATTTTTAATAGCATGAAATCAATTCCTAATAATTTATTACAAGCTTCAAGTGATTTAGGTGCAAATACATTTACTACTTTTCGTAAAGTCATACTTCCTTTAACTAAAGAAGGTGTGATGACAGGTGTTCAAGTTACATTTATACCAGCACTATCATTATTTATGATTACTAGATTGATAGCTGGAAATAAAGTGATTAATATTGGGACATCTATTGAGGAACAATTTTTAGTTATTCAAAACTACGGAATGGGTTCGACAATAGCTATCTTTTTAATTGTATTTATGGCCTTTGTCTTAATTATTACTAAATCTAAAGAAACAAATGGAAGAGGGTGAATTAAATGAAATGGTACGGGAAACTTTATATAGGAATATTACTTGTTGTATTATATCTTCCTATTTTTTTCTTAATGTTTTATTCGTTTAATTCAGCTGGAAATATGATACATTTTGAACATTTTACTTTAGAACATTATCAATCGTTATTTCAAGATGATTATTTAATGTCTGTAATATTCAATACAATAACAGTTGCATTGCTATCCGCAGCAGTATCTACTATTATAGGAACATTTGGAGCAATATCAATTTATTATTTGCGAAATAAGAAGTTTAAATTGACATTACTTACATTAAATAATGTACTAATGGTTTCATCTGATGTTGTCATAGGTGCCTCATTTTTAATTATGTTCACAGCTTTAGGACATATATTTGGATTAGGGTTAGGATTTGGAACAGTATTAGCATCTCATATTGCATTCTGTATACCTATAGTAGTCATTCTTGTGCTACCACAGCTATATGAAATGAATCATAACATGTTAAATGCAGCTCGTGATTTAGGCGCTACAGAATCTCAAGTACTCGGACGTATACTTTTACCAAACTTAATGCCTGCTATTATTGGTGGGTTTTTTATGGCACTTACTTATTCCTTAGATGATTTTACTGTAAGTTTTTTTGTGACAGGTAATGGATTTAGTGTCTTATCAGTAGAGGTGTATGCCATGGCTCGAAAAGGTATCAGTATGGAAATAAATGCTATTTCAACAATCTTATTTTTAGCTATTGTGCTAGGTATTATTGGATACTATGCACTTCAAAATATATTAAAACGTAGAAGTGCTAAAAGAGGGGCAATAGAATGAAACAATTTTTTCAGTTAATTATCGGTGCCATTGTAGTAGGATTGATATGTTTAGGAATAAGTCATTGGTTTAATTCTCAAGATAATACAAAAACTGGTAAAAAAGTTTATGTATATAACTGGGGAGAATACATTGATCCTGATTTAATAAAGAAATTTGAAAAAGAGACAGGTATGCAAGTTGTTTATGAAACATTTGATTCGAATGAAGCCATGGAAGCAAAAATTAAAAATGGTGGTACACATTATGATGTTGCATTTCCAAGTGAATATACTGTTCAAAAATTAAAAAGAGAACATTTATTAGAACCTTTAGATCATCAGAAAATACCTAATATTAAAAATTTGGATTCTGATTATATGAATATGGCTTATGATCCACATAATAACTATTCAATACCGTATTTTTTTGGAACGGTAGGTATTCTATACAATAAAAAAGTGTATCCTAATGAACAATTTGATAATTGGAGCGATTTATATCAGTCTAAATACAAAAATGATATATTACTTGTTGACGGAGCTAGAGAAATTATAGGATTAGCTTTAAATAAATTGGGTTATAGTTTAAATGATTCCAATCCTGTTCATATTAAACAAGCAGAACAAGACTTACAATCTCTTACACCTCAAGTTAGAGGGGTAGTAGGCGATGAAATTACTATGATGCTTCAACAAAATGAAGGCCATATTGCTGTAGTATGGAGTGGCATAGCAGCGCCACTTGTTCAAGAGGGAGATACTTATGATTATGTGGTTCCTAAAGAAGGTTCTAATTTATGGTTTGATAATATGGTCATTCCTAAAACTGCTCAAAATAAAGAAGGAGCATACCAATTTATTAACTTTTTATTAGATGCTAAAAATAATAAACAAAATACAGAATGGGTTGGGTATGCTACTCCTAATAAGGCGGCTAGAAATTTATTACCAAATAATATAAAAAACGATCACCGTTTTTATCCAACTCAAAAAGAACAAAAACGTTTAGAAATTTATAAAGATTTAGAAGGGAAAACATTAGGAGAATATAACGAAAGTTTCTTGAATTTTAAAATGTCTTTAAAATAAGTGATAATTAGTAGTTATTTTCCTATAAATTAGATATAATAATTTGACAAGTCAATTAAGGAGTTGTAATAAATGTCAGGAGAACGATACACACAAATCAAACGACCTGTGAGCCGTTTAACTGAGAAACTTTTAGGTTGGATTAGTTGGACTTTCTTATTAATATTAACGGTTATTACAATGTTTATTGCACTCGTATCATTCAGTAATGATACATCCATTCAAAATCTTGAAAATTCCATGAATAATAATCAACTAATACAACAAATACTAGTTAATAATAGTCTAAATACGACTCAATTTGTTATATGGTTACAAAATGGAATTTGGGCAATTATCGTGTACTTTATCATTTGTTTATTAATTTCATTTTTGGCATTAATTTCTATGAATATTAGAATTTTATCTGGAATATTATTTTTAATTGCTTCCATTATTACTTTGCCTTTAGTGTTATTATTTATTACATTAATTATTCCAATCTTCTTCTTCATTACAGCGATTATGATGTTTGCAAGAAGAAGTAAATTAGAAACAGTTCCAGCGTATGGTTCTACTTATGATTATCCGACTTATTATAATCAAAGAGATGATTATGATGAAGAACCTACTCAATATTATGATGAAGAAGAGTACATAGAACCCCCTCGTAAGAATAAAAAATCAGAACGTCGTACTCGTCGTAAACCTTCAAGTTATTATAATGAAAGAGAACATGATGATGAAGGTTATACTCATATTACTCAAAACAATAATGAGCAAGATTTTAATGAGGATATTGAGGAAGATAAATATAATCAATACCCTAAACGTGCTGTAACAAGTGAATATCAACAATCTTCAAATGAGGATGATACTTCTGGCGTGCTTTCAAGACAAAGAAAGTATAAATATAAATCAAAAAATAGTATGCCGAATGAAGTTAATGATGATGATGAAAATATATTCAATGAAAATAATATAGAAACAGACTCATATATTGATAAGAAAGAGCAAAAAGCACAACGTAAAAGAGAAAAAGCGGAATTACGTGCTAAGAAAAAAGAAAAACGTAAAGCTTATAATCAACGTATGAAAGAAAAAAGAAAGAATCAGCCAAGTGCCGTTAATCAACGTCGAATGAATTATGAAGAGCGTAAGCAAATTTTAAATAAAGAAGAAAACAAAGAGAAACACTCAGTTGATCAGGAATAATTGAAGGGTATTCGTTTTACGTATAACTCCCAAGCAATTTGAATTAAATTGCTTGGGAGTTTATTTATAATCAATAAAAATAAAATTGTATAAGTATATAATCATAGAAAGATAGAAATTAAAAAATACTCCAATAGAAATGATCATTGCGACTATATCATTTCTATTGGAGTATTTGTAAAACCTACATTATATAACACAGTTAAGTCATTAATTATTAAAATTAAATCTATACTATTCATATTATTACATTGATACGAATGTTTAATATAGTGTGGTTTGTGATGATATTACGCAAGTTATATTGAATTCAAAGAATACAAATAAAAAACTATTGTTAAGATATCATGTTCAATAACTTAACAATAGTTTCATTTTATGCAAATGATGCAAAAAATTCTTTAAACGTTTCGATGATTAAATAAACATTAAGTAGGCTTAGAATAATAATTAAACTCCAAGAACAACAATTAATCCAGTTTTTATTATAAAAGGGCCCCATTAATTTTTTGTTGCTTGTTGCAAGTTGTAAAGGGATGAGTGAAAACGGTAAAGCGATACTTAAAAATACTTGAGAAAATACTAAAAGTTGTTCCATTTTATTTTCATTACCTTTAAATACGATTAAACAAATAATAACAGGAATGACAGCTAAACCTCTAGTAATTAATCGTCTTAACCAGTTTGGAATTGATAATCTTAAAAACCCTTCCATAACAATTTGACCTGAGAGTGTTCCAGTGATTGTAGAATTTTGCCCAGATGCAAGTAGTGCAATAGCGAATAAAGTACTCATTATACTGCCAAGTACTGATCCTAGAAGCGGCTGAGTTTTAAGGGCATGATATAAATCATAAAATCCTCCTAATTTGTCAGCATTAACACCATAAAATAGCGCAGCACCTAATACAAGTAACAAGCAATTTACTATAAAAGCGATGCTTAATTGTATATTAGAATCAATTGTTGCATATGTAATTGCTTGTGCCTTATCGTTCTCATTAGTTCTATCATATTTACGTGATTGTACAATCGAAGAATGTAAATAGAGATTATGAGGCATAATTGTAGCACCAATAATCCCTAAAGCAATATACAGCATACTATGATTTGTAACGATATCCTTATGCGGAATAAAACCGTTAAGAATATTAATCACTTTAGGTGATGAAATAAATACTTCGAATAAGAAAATAATTAGAACAGTAAAAATTAATGTTCCGACAATAGCTTCGATTTTTCTGAAGCCAAATTTCATAATAAAGAGTAAAAGAAAAACATCTAAAACAGTTATAAGTGCACCTATAATTAAAGGAATATTAAACAATAAGTCTAGAGCTATTGCACTTCCGATAATTTCAGCAATGTCTGTAGCGATAATAGCTAGTTCTGCTATTATCCAAAACATAATTGCTAACGGACGATTTAAATAATGTCGTGTCATTTGTGCTAAATCCATATCTGTAGCAATACCTAATCTAACTGTCATGCTTTGCAAAAGCATTGCAGATAAACTTGAAACTAAAATAATAAAAAGAAGGATATAACCAAATTGTGCTCCACCTTGCATAGATGTAATCCAGTTACCTGGATCCATATATCCCACCGCTACTAATAATCCTGGACCTAAAAAAGCTAAAAATTTTTGGCTTGCACTTTTATTACTACTAAAGTCTACTGTATTATTAATTTCATCTAAGCTGCGTTGTTTTTTATCACTAATATGATTCATTCATAAACTCCTAAAATCTTTTTAATTATATTAACCTAATTATATTTTTAGGTCAACCTAAAAATAAAAAAGAATATTACTGAATTTAGATGGGTCCTCAAGACAGTCAGCGACTATCAATAAAATAAAAAATACCTGAGACTTCTAGTAAAGTCTCAGGCAGAAGAATAGTATTTATTCATATAATTTTAAGAATTCATCAAATGTTTCTTTAATAAAAGCTAAAAATGTTTCATCTGATTCTAATCGTTCATCACTAGGAGCTAAAGTACGTGCTATAAAAAATTCTCCTTTTTTCACATTTTTAACACGATCAATAGCTTGATGTAAATCAGTATCACTTAAATCTTTAATATATTGTTTATCTTTTTTCATGTGATCTAAACTAATTTGATAATCATTTGGAAGTTGTTTTAATGCATTAAAATGTTTATCAAAAATTTTAACACGTTCTTCTTTATTTTTTCCTTCATGCATTATTCCATACATGATAAATAATTGATCCCTAAAAAGGCCAATTTGGAAGTGAGGTAACATTTTATAACCACGTTTATTAGGTGCAAAAGCGACCCAGGTATCTATAGGAGGATTAACACTTCTACGCGCATGTTTAGCAACATGTGCATAAAATGTTTCTCCAGTTTGAGAAGTGAAATACTCACTAAAATAATCGCCTAACTGATGTAATTGAGGTCTAATATATTTGTTTAAAGCTTCCATTCGTTCATCTAAACCCTCAACGTCAAATGTTTTAAAATCCTTAGGTGTAAAGGTGTATTGTGTCATTGACCTTCCTCCTATTTTAATAGTATGTTGAGTTTATTGTAGCATATATTTCAAAGTGATAATGATAGAATAGTAATATATAATATAGATAGTTAATTTAAAAAAAAGGTAGATCCAGTACCTAGATGTCAGTCATTTAATTTTTGGGATTTTATCCCTTATGGTTAGGAGAGTGTCATGAGATTAACAAAAATAAACGTAAAAGAAAGAGACTGTAATACAATACTAAAAATTTGAGAGAGATTTGTAGTAAAAATGCATGATTTTTTAAACAAGAAGATAGAATACAATTAAAAAATGATTTTTTACTTATTTTTCTTCCATAATCATAAGATGAATGTACATGTCTATTCATATATTTTAAATGTTTTCAGTCTTTTATAGCATGGATTTGATAGGTTGTCTTTATTATCGACCTATTTTTATGCTTATAACTATTCATAAGAGTTTAATATATAGTGATGAAGGTATAAAATGATGTATAACAATTATAAAATTGTTTTGATGTATAATAGTAAGCAACAGGAGATGATAGTATGTCGCTATATGATTTTGCTAAAGGCTTAGTTTTAGAAGCAGGAAATAAAGTTAGAATAATGATGAAGGAAGAATTAAATATTGAAACAAAATCAAATCCGAATGACTTAGTTACAAATGTGGATAAAGCTACTGAAAATTATATATATGATGCAATTACCCATAGCTATCCAGAACATCGTGTTATTGGAGAAGAAGGACATGGTCATGATTTAACTCACGTTGAAGGTGTCGTGTGGGTAGTGGATCCAATTGATGGCACATTAAACTTTGTACATCAAAAAGAAAATTTTGCTATCTCAATTGGTATCTACCGAAATGGTAAACCATACGCTGGCTTTGTATATGATGTAATGAAAGATGTTTTATATCACGCCAAGGTAGGTGAGGGTGCATTTGAAAATAAACATCCATTATCTACGATTGAATCTACTACTCTAAAGAAAAGCTTAATTGGTATCAATCCAAATTGGGTAACCAAACCTAAAATGGGTCTTATATTTCAAGATATGGTAAATGATGCAAGAAGTTGTAGAGCATATGGTAGTGCAGCTTTAGAAATTATAAGTGTAGCTAAAGGACAATTAGCTGCTTATATCACACCTCGATTACAGCCTTGGGACTTTGCTGGTGGTCTTATTGTATTAAATGAAGTTGGAGGCGTAGCTAGCAACTTATTAGGTGAACCATTAAGTATTTCAAATGCGAATTCAGTACTAGTAGGAAATTCAAATATTCATAAAGAAATATTAGAAAATTATCTAGCATCTAATACAGCTACTTTAATAGAATTACATCAACGCTTTAAAAAATAAAAAATCTAATTTCAATAAAAAAAGCTTGAGACAACAATATCTCAAGCTTTATATATCTTAATGGTTGATTATAACCAATTGTTTTCACGATACTTTTTCTTAAGCGTAAATCCAGCACCAAACGTTGCAATGAATAGTATAAATGTTAAAATCATCATTGGAATACTTCCGGCACCCACGCTGAAACTAAAGAGCACTAAAAATATAACTGCTACAATAGAAAGTATCCAGAATATACCTTTAGATTTTGGTTTTTCCATCCCCATCCCCACCTTTTAGTTATCTTTTGTTAATATTATGATATAATAAAAAAGTTGTAATTAAAAGTGGGAATTACTCAAGAAAGGATATTATAAAATGACTAATAAAAGAGAAGATGTTCGTAATATTGCAATTATTGCTCACGTTGACCATGGTAAAACAACACTAGTTGACGAATTGCTTAAACAATCTGGAATCTTCAGAGAAAATGAGCATGTTGATGAAAGAGCAATGGACTCTAATGACTTAGAAAGAGAACGTGGTATTACAATTCTTGCTAAAAATACTGCGATAAATTATAAAGGTACAAGAATTAACATCTTAGATACACCAGGACATGCTGACTTTGGTGGTGAAGTTGAACGTATCATGAAAATGGTAGATGGTGTTGTACTTGTTGTAGATGCCTATGAAGGTACTATGCCACAAACACGTTTCGTATTAAAAAAAGCATTAGAACAAAATTTAAAACCTGTTGTAGTAGTTAATAAAATTGATAAACCATCTGCTAGACCAGAAGCGGTAGTAGATGAAGTATTAGATTTATTTATTGAACTTGAAGCAAATGATGAACAACTTGATTTCCCAGTTGTTTATGCATCAGCTGTAAATGGAACAGCGAGTCTTGACCCTGAAAAACAAGATGAAAACATGCAGTCTTTATATGAAACGATTCTTGATTACGTGCCTGCTCCAATTGATAACAGTGATGAACCACTACAATTCCAAGTAGCATTATTAGACTATAATGATTATGTTGGTCGTATTGGTATTGGCCGTGTATTTAGAGGTAAAATGCGTGTCGGCGATAACGTATCGCTTATTAAATTAGATGGTACAGTGAAAAACTTCCGTGTAACAAAAATCTTTGGTTTCTTTGGTTTAAAACGTGAAGAAATTGAAGAAGCACAAGCAGGAGATTTAATTGCTGTATCAGGAATGGAAGATATCAACGTAGGTGAAACAGTTACTCCACATGATCATCAAGAAGCGTTACCAGTATTGCGTATTGATGAACCTACACTTGAAATGACATTCAAAGTAAATAATTCACCATTTGCTGGTCGTGAAGGTGATTTTGTAACGGCTCGTCAAATCCAAGAACGTTTAGATCAACAACTTGAAACAGATGTATCTTTAAAAGTTACACCGACAGATTCTCCAGATACGTGGGTTGTAGCTGGCCGTGGAGAATTGCACTTATCTATTTTAATTGAAAATATGAGACGTGAAGGGTTTGAACTTCAGGTTTCTAAACCTCAAGTTATTTTACGCGAAATTGATGGCGTATTAAGTGAACCATTTGAACGTGTTCAATGTGAAGTTCCATCTGAAAATGCTGGAGCAGTGATTGAATCACTTGGTGCGCGTAAAGGTGAAATGTTAGATATGTTAACAACTGATAATGGATTAACACGTTTAATCTTTATGGTACCTGCACGTGGTATGATTGGATATACAACTGAATTTATGTCTATGACACGTGGTTATGGCATTATTAATCATACATTTGAAGAATTTAGACCTCGTGTTAAAGCACAAATTGGTGGTCGTCGTAATGGTGCACTAATTTCAATGGATCAAGGACAGGCAACAGCCTATGCCATCATCGGTCTAGAGGACAGAGGTGTAAACTTCATGGAACCAGGTACTGAAGTTTACGAAGGCATGATTGTAGGAGAACATAACCGTGAAAACGACTTAACGGTTAATATTACTAAAGCTAAACATCAAACTAACGTACGTTCAGCAACAAAAGATCAAACTCAAACAATGAATCGTCCAAGAATTTTAACGTTAGAAGAGGCATTGGAATATATTAATGATGATGAATTGGTTGAAGTAACGCCTCAAAGCATTCGTTTAAGAAAGAAAATCTTAAATAAAGCGGCACGCGAAAAAGAAGCGAAACGTGTAAAACAAATGATGCAAGATCAATAATAAAAAGACGCAAAATCAAATTTGATTTTGCGTCTTTTTATTATTGAAAAATACATGAACATATATGATAGGTTATTCGTTTTCATCTGAAAAATGGAGATTAAATTTACGATTCTCATTTGGTCGTTGTCTAGGTGTATCTAATCGACTTTTACAGTCACTACACATGAATGTTTTGATTGGATTATTACGTAGACGTTTAGCTTCAACTGTACGTTCATCAATTAAGACCTTAGTATCACAAATAATACATTGTACTTCTCGCAACTTAAATCACCTCAATACGAGTTACATATTTAAAGTGATATGAATAGGTGTTCTCCTCGGGGTTATAAACAAAGCTATCTACTGAATTATCATCATACAATCTCTTACCATCTTTAGCAAACTGGAAAAATAGATAAGGTAATAATTCTAATGGGATGTCAATTGAAGATGTATCATTTGAAAGTTTAATTGTAGTTGCACTTTCTAAAGGCTCTGCATTTTTAAAAAATGGTGTCATATTTATTGCAAATGAATCTTCTAATACAGAACGTTTACGATACTTAATTTCAGAGTTTAAAGTAGGAGGATTGGTTTGTCCTTCTAAAATAGCTCTATTCCATTCGCGGTTATCTTCAAATTTAATAGGTTTAGTTCCTTCAAAAATACCGTTTTCAATATCCTCTATTTTTACTTTTCTATCATCAAAAATCCATGTTGTGCTATCTAAAGTAATAGGAAATTTGACGTCTCCTTTAATTTGAATCATCTTGCCCACTCCCTAGTTTCAATCTAACTAATATTTTATCATATTTAAAATGAAGGGTTTATTAAATAAACTTGCTTTTTAAAAGGTAGTAGGATAAAATTCTGATATGAAGATATTTAATGATAGGGGGAGAATGTGATGCCGAAGCAAATGAACATAAATAGTGAAGCTTATGAGCAATTAAATCAAGATGCTGACCGAATCTTGCATTTAATTAAGGTTCAAATGGATAATTTAACTATGCCATCTTGCCCACTATATGAAGAGGTTCTCGACACACAAATGTTTGGTTTACAAAAAGAAGTAGACTTTGCTGTGAAACTTGGTTTAGTTAATAAAGAAGATGGTAAAAGTTTAATGCTTCGTTTAGAAAAAGAATTATCTAAATTGCATGAAGCATTCACAAACGTATCACTCTAAGTCTAATGCTTTTAATATGAAAGTGTTATAATGAGCAAGAATTAATATATGTAATAAATTTATGATAGTGACTGAAATGTTATGTAAATAATATTTTCAGTCCTTTTATTTTATTTTTTACGTTTATGTTTGTTAATTAATAATTACAAAGTATATAATAGTTTAGACAGAATTTAATTTGATAAATCGTTTTAATGAGCATAGATAGTTTAAATTTTTAGAATTGGATGATCTTTTTTATGAATAATTTAAAAAATATATTTCGATACATAGGTAGAATCTCTAAGTTTATCGATTATCCATTATTAATTTCATACGTTATTTTGTGTTTTATAGGTTTAGTGATGGTTTATAGTGCCAGTATGGTGGCAGCTACTAAAGGGACATTAACAGGTGGCGTTGAGGTTTCAGGTACATATTTTTATAACAGACAATTAATTTATGTTATCATGAGTTTCATTATTGTTTTTTTTATTTCATTTATGATGAATATAAATATCTTTAAACAATCAAAAATTCAACAGTGGATAATGATTATCATCTTTGTCCTTTTATTTTTAACATTATTGGTAGGTAAAAATATTAATGGTTCAAAAAGTTGGATTGACTTAGGATTTATGAATCTACAAGCTTCAGAGTTGCTAAAAATTGCTTTAATTCTTTATATTTCTTATGTATTAAGTAAAAAATTACCACAGTTAAGAGGTAATTTAAGAATTATCAAAGGACCAGTTATTTTAATTATCCTTTGTTTAGGTTTAGTACTTTTACAAGGAGATATTGGACAAACATTATTAACATTAATTATTATATTATCAATGTTTTTATTTGTAGGTATTGGTGTTAAAAAAATAGTAAAAGGACCTATATTATATATTATTCTTGGATTTATTCTTATTGCTGGGTTCTTTATTTTCACCGGAATGATGCCAGAATATTTAAAGGCACGTTTTAGTACAATTTACGATCCTTTTAGTTCTTCTTCAGGAACGGGGTATCATTTATCCAATTCATTAATGGCAATCGGAAATGGAGGATTATTTGGTCGAGGATTAGGGAACGGTATCATGAAACTGGGCTATCTTCCAGAAGCGCATACAGATTTTATTTTCGCAGTAATTTGTGAAGAATTGGGACTGGTCGGTGCCTTATTAGTAATTGGATTATTATTTTTTATTGTATTCCGTGCATTTGTATTAGCCACTAAAACATCTTCATATTTTTATAAATTAATATGTGTTGGTGTAGCGAGTTATATTGGTAGTCAAACGTTCGTAAATTTAGGAGGTATATCAGCCACGATTCCTCTTACAGGGGTGCCTCTTCCATTTATAAGTTTTGGTGGTTCGTCTATGATCAGTTTAAGTATTGCTATGGGATTATTATTGTTAGTAGCAAGACAAATTAAAGTTGAAGAAAAAAGAGCAATAAAAAATAAAAAAACCAAAGTGGATATTCCTAGACAGTATTAAAATCACTTAATTATAAGTGTAAATATGTAACTAACATTATTGAGAGTGGAAGCGAGTATTAAAAAAATTTGCTTCCACTCTTTTTACATTTATGTGACAAGTTAAGAGATTACTAGTCTAGAGTAGCGTTTTCAAACCATAAATGATAATATAAAGTTATTAAGTATAATAATTATTAATGATTACACTTTAAAATAGTGATTAAGCTAACTTATTTACTATATTTTCATTTTATAAATTGTATGTAAAAAAGTAATAGCTTTCTCATTTATTTTAAGATAAAATTTTATTATCTAATTAGTTAGAATATTCAAATTATAAAGGGGTGTTTCTTCTTTGAATCATATAAAAAAATTATTAGTAGCCAATCGTGGTGAAATTGCAATTAGAATTTTTAGAGCAGCAACGGAATTAAATATTCAAACAGTAGCAATTTATTCAAATGAAGACAAAAATTCATTACATAGATATAAAGCTGATGAATCATATTTAGTGGGAAAAGATTTAGGACCAGCCGAAAGTTATTTAAATATTGAACGCATTATTGAAGTAGCAAAACGTGCGAATGTAGATGCAATACATCCAGGTTATGGCTTTTTAAGTGAAAATGAAGAATTTGCAAGACGTTGTAATGAAGAAGGCATAACATTTATTGGCCCGCACCTAGATCATTTAGATATGTTTGGTGATAAAGTAAAAGCAAGAACAACTGCAATTAAAGCAAATTTACCAGTCATACCAGGAACAGATGGACCAATTGAAAATTTTGAGGCAGCAAAGGCATTTGCTAAAGAAGCAGGATTTCCTCTGATGATTAAAGCCACAAGTGGTGGCGGTGGAAAGGGTATGCGTATTGTTCGCGATGAAAGTGAATTGGAAGATGCGTTTCATCGTGCGAAATCTGAAGCACAAAAATCATTTGGTAATAGTGAAGTATATATCGAAAGATACATCGATAATCCAAAACATATTGAAGTCCAAGTTATTGGCGATGAATATGGTAATATTGTTCATCTATATGAGCGTGATTGTTCTGTACAACGTCGTCATCAAAAGGTGGTTGAGGTAGCACCCTCTGTAGGTTTACCTGATGAATTAAGAGAACGTATTTGTCAATCGGCATTACAATTAATGAAAAACATCAAATATGTTAACGCTGGAACAGTGGAATTTTTAGTATCTGGGGATGAATTCTTTTTCATTGAAGTCAATCCACGTGTTCAGGTAGAACATACGATTACAGAAATGATTACAGGAATTGATATAGTTAAAACTCAAATTTTAGTAGCAGATGGAGCTAATCTATTTGACGAACGTATCGCTTTACCTCCTCAAGAAGAAATCCAAACACTTGGTTATGCTATTCAATGTCGTATCACTACTGAAGATCCTACAAATGATTTTATGCCAGATTCTGGTACGATTATTGCTTATCGTTCAAGTGGTGGTTTTGGTGTACGTTTAGACGCAGGAGATGGCTTCCAAGGCGCTGAAATTTCACCTTACTATGATTCACTATTAGTGAAATTATCCACTCATGCCATTACTTTTAAACAAGCTGAAGAAAAAATGGAACGCTCTTTACGAGAAATGCGTATTCGTGGTGTGAAAACAAATATCCCATTTTTAGTTAACGTCATGCGTAATGAAAAATTCCGAAGTGGAGATTATACAACAAAATTTATTGAAGAAACACCGGAATTATTCGATATTGCACCTACATTAGACCGTGGTACTAAAACATTAGAATACATTGGGAATGTAACCATTAATGGTTTTCCGAATGTCGAAAAACGTACGAAGCCAGACTATGAGTCAACTTCGATTCCGCAAGTTTCAAAAAAGAAAATTCAAAATCTATATGGTACAAAACAATTACTAAATGAAAAAGGCCCTAGTGGAGTTGCAGATTGGGTTAAAACACAAGATGATGTTTTAATTACTGATACGACATTCCGCGATGCGCACCAATCTTTACTTGCTACGCGTGTACGTACAAAAGATATGTTAAATATAGCTTCTAAAACTGCTGAAGTATTTAAGGATAGTTTTTCTTTAGAAATGTGGGGAGGCGCTACTTTTGATGTAGCATACAACTTCTTAAAAGAAAATCCTTGGGAGCGTTTAGAAAAACTTAGAAAAGCGATTCCAAATGTATTATTCCAAATGTTATTAAGAGCTTCAAATGCTGTGGGTTATAAGAATTATCCTGATAACGTGATTCAAAAATTCGTAGATGAAAGTGCTAAAGCAGGTGTAGATGTTTTCCGTATTTTCGACTCATTAAACTGGGTAGATCAAATGAAAGTGGCAAATGAAGCGGTACAAAAAGCAGGTAAAATTTCAGAAGGGACTATTTGTTACACAGGTGACATTTTAAATCCAGAACGTTCAAATGTATTCACTTTAGATTACTATGTTAAATTAGCTAAGGAATTAGAGCGTGAAGGTTTCCATATTTTAGCAATTAAAGATATGGCTGGCTTATTAAAACCTAGAGCAGCATATGAACTGGTTGGAGAATTAAAAGCTGCAGTTAATTTACCAATACATCTACATACACATGATACAAGTGGTAATGGTTTATTAACCTACAAACAAGCCATCGATGCTGGTGTAGATATTATCGATACAGCTATTGCATCGATGAGTGGCTTAACAAGTCAACCAAGTGTGAACTCTTTATATTATGCATTAGATGGATTTAAACGAAATATGCGTACAGATATTCAAGGTTTAGAAGAATTAAGTCACTATTGGAGTACTGTTCGTCCATACTATGTTGACTTTGAAAGTGATATTAAGTCACCTAATACAGAAATTTATCAACATGAAATGCCAGGTGGTCAATACTCTAATTTAAGTCAACAAGCTAAAAGTTTAGGTCTTGGTGAACGTTTTAATGAAGTCAAAGATATGTATCGTCGTGTTAATTTCTTGTTTGGGGATATTGTTAAAGTGACACCATCTTCAAAAGTGGTAGGAGATATGGCGTTATATATGGTACAAAATGATTTAGATGAACAAACTGTTATTGAACAAGGTTATAAATTAGATTTTCCTGAATCAGTAGTATCATACTTTAAAGGTGAGATTGGTCAACCAGTAAATGGGTTTAATAAACAATTACAAGATATTATTTTAAAAGGTCAACAACCGCTAACTGAACGTCCAGGAGAATATTTAAAACCAGTAGATTTTGATGAGATACGAGAACAATTACAAGATAAGAATTATGGTGAAGTGACTGAGCAAGATATTATAAGTTATGTACTTTATCCAAAAGTATTTGATCAATTTATTCAAACTAGACAACAATATGGTAATTTATCATTACTTGATACACCGACATTCTTCTTTGGTATGCGTAACGGTGAGACTGTAGAGATTGAAATTGAAAACGGAAAACGTTTAATTATTAAACTTGAAACAATTAGTGAAGCAGATGAAAATGGTAACCGAACAATTTATTACGTGATGAACGGTCAAGCACGTCGTATTACGATTAAAGATGAAAACATAAAAACAAATGCGAATGTAAAACCTAAAGCAGATAAAACAAATCCAAATCATATAGGAGCTCAAATGCCAGGAAGTGTGACTGAAGTTAAAGTTTCAGTAGGTGATGAGGTTAAAGTAAATCAACCACTATTAATTACCGAAGCAATGAAAATGGAAACAACAATTCAAGCTCCGTTTAATGGAGTGATTAAAAAAGTTACTGTTGAAAATGGTGATGCTATTGCAACGGGAGATTTATTAATCGAAATTGAAAAATCTGAGTAAGTATTAAAAAGTTTAAAAGCATAAGATAGAAAGTTAAATGACATTCTATCTTATGCTTTTTCGCATAAAAAACACGTTAGAGATTACATGTTCTACAATAACTCTAACGTGTCTTTTAAACCTTTATTTAATTGTTGAATTTTCACTTCTAATTGAACGAAGCATAAGTAAAATAAAGTAAGCGATTAAACCAAAAAGTATAGTAATACAAAGTGCGTGTAGCAATGCAACAATTAAATTAACATTTGTCATTACAGACAAAGCACCCGTAATCACTTGTAAAATAATTAAAATAAATGCAGCAGTATAACCATATCTAATTGTACGGTTCTCAGAATAATTTTTGATGGCATGAATAAATGTAATCATAATCCAACAAAAAGTGATAAATGCCATACCGCGATGTGCAAATTGTACCCAATCTTGCTCAGTATGGGGTACTAAATCATTAAACGGTAATGGCCAGCTTCCATATGCTAAACTTGCTTTAGCATGGCGAACTAAAGCACCAGTATAAATAGTGATATAAACAACGCCCGTCATAATCCAAGTAAGATTGCGCAATGGTTTTTTTATAAATAATTCATCAGCTTCATATTTTTTATCCACTTCAAAAATAATAAGCATTAATACGAACACTGAAGAAAAACTAATTAATGAAATCCCAAAATGTAAAGCTAAAACATAAGAATTTTGTTGCCAAATAACAGCTGCTGCACCAATCAAGGCTTGAATTAATAGAAAAGCAACACTAATAATTGCTAAAGGTTTAACCTCTTTAATGTATCCTATATTTTTCCAAGCTGTGATGGCCAACCATAACACAACAATTAATGATAAACCTGATACAGCTCGGTGACTCAATTCAATGATTGTAGCAATTGGCAAATTTTGAGGTAATAAAGCGCCGTGACATAAAGGCCATGAAGCACCACAGCCATCTTCAGAACCCGTCTTAGTTACTAAGGCGCCTCCAAGTTGTACCATTGCCATAATAATTGTTGCTACGATTGATAACCATTTAAGGTTTCGTTTGTTAAACAAGTTTAAACACCCCACCATTAATTTAAAATATTTTGTAATATGATATCCATTTATGCTCTGATTTTAATATAAAAAATATAATTATAAATATTACAACTATTATACTACAATAATTAAAGACAAAAAATTAGTGAAACAGAAAGTCGTTAAAGTGTCACAATTTAAATAGATATAACCTAGCCTTTTATAAGTAATTATTATATCATAATACTATATGAAAATTTTAAGGAGGGGAACCATGAGTAAAGAACACACTTTATCACAGCCGTCAAGTAGAGTGTCTTTTAAAGAACTACAACAAATTATTAAAATGGGCTTGGTACAGGGTAACTTAATTCCTGCTTTTGCAGGCGCTTGGTTAGCTATTGTAATGACAAATCATTCCTTCCTATCGTCAATACCTCAAATCCTATTAATGTTGATAGGTTCGACATTAATTATGGGTGGTGCTTGTGCATTAAATAATTATTATGATCAAGATATTGATAAAATTATGCCAAGTAAACAAAGTAGACCAACAGTAAACGATAGAATTTCTGATAAACATTTATTGATGTTAAGTTTTGGTATGATGTTAGTAGGAGAAGCATGTCTATTCTTATTAAATGTGCCATCAGGTGTTTTAGGGCTTTTTGGAATCGTAGGATATGTATCATATTATTCAATCTGGTCTAAAAGACATACGACTTGGAATACAGTAGTAGGAAGTTTTCCAGGCGCTGTGCCACCTTTAATTGGATGGACAGCTATTGATGGACAAATCAGTCTTGTAGCTTTTGCTTTATTTTTAGTTGTTTTTTGTTGGCAACCTATTCATTTCTATGCTTTAGCTATTAAACGTAGTGATGAATACTCATTAGCAAATATTCCTATGTTACCTTCAGTAAAAGGTTTTAAACGTACAAGAGTAAGTATGTTTATTTGGTTAGTATTTTTATTACCATTACCTTTCTTATTATCTAGTTTAGGCACTACGTTTGTTGTATTAGCAACTTTATTAAATTTTGGATGGATTTTTATAGGTTTAACAACATTTAAAAAAAATACCGATCAAACTAAGTGGGCAACAAAAATGTTTATCTATTCACTAAATTATTTAGTAGTATTCTTTGCATTAGTTGTTGTCATCTCTTTAATAAAAATGATTTAAAATATCTATGTTAAATAAGGATGGAACATATGAGTTTACCAATTCTACCAACTATTAGTACAAGCTGTATCGTAATTAGTGCTATTTTAGTAGCGATAGGATGGTGGCAAATTGCTCATCGTCATGTTAATACTCACAAAAAAGTTATGTTATGGGCAGCATTTTTCGCATTAACGTTTTTTATTATTTACTCAACTCGAACGATATTTATAGGTAATACAGATTTTGGTGGTCCAGATTCTGTTAGAACATATTATAAGATATTCTTAATCTTCCACGTTAATCTTGCTACGATCGGTGGTGTATTAGGATTAGTTCAAATTATTACTGCATTTAAAGATAAATTTAAATGGCATAGAAAAATCGGACCTGTCGCTTCAATTATATGGTTCTTTACTGGTATTACTGGTGTGGCAGTATACTTATTATTATATGTAATTTATCCAGGTGGAGAAACTACATCGGTGATTAAAGCCACACTAGGTTTATAACAATATTGAATAATTTTAAAGAATGACCTGGGACATAAGGAGTTGTCTCAGGTATTTTTAATATTTGAGCAGTCGATGATCAAATTGTTAAGGAGGACGACGAATTCAAAATGAATTCTGATTCACTTTCTTTTTTTATCATGAAATAACAACAGTGGATTCTATATTGATATGATAAAATTGTTTAGTATAAGTTATGTCTTAATATTAATTGGTTAGTTTATTTGTAAATAGGTATAATGTAGTTTAATTAATAAATTTGGAGTTTAGAAAAATGAATGGCTTGATTGTTAAAATAGTTATTCTGTACAATATATGTAATTCTAAAGAGGTGGGGGAGCAATGATTAAGTTGGTAATTAAAGTTTTAGGAATCGTATTTTTAATTACATTTCTAATTTATTTATTTTACTCACCAAGATTAAAATTTGATGTCCTTGAAAATCCTAATAACAACAATAAAATCAGTCATTCAAATCAAGTATCACATTCTGTGAAAAAACAGACTGAAAATCCTGTTCCCAAAAATGGGATAGGTACTTGGATAGGGAAAGATATTAATTATCTTACAAACAAATATGGACAAGCAAATCGTACATACCCTGTTAAAGGCGGATATACTGATTATATATTTAAGAGAAAGCAACAATATTATATTGTCACTACAAAACATGATGAAATTAAATCTGTTTATGCTACTGGAGAAAAAGCTCAAACCGAATCATTAAAAATCAATGAAAATGCTTCACATATATTTGAAAAAACTAGTATTAATCCTGACCCTTCTTTTAAAGTAAATGGAAAACAATATAATTTTGAGTTATCAGATGAAGATATTAAAACTCAAACTCTAATTAAATATGGTAATATTTATGCTCAAGTTTATGTAGATCAACAATCAAATCGAATTATGGGTATTCGATATCTAGATAAAGAACTATTAGCATTTATAAAACCTTATCAATTAACAGAAGAAGAGATATCAGATGATAAATTTAATAATGATAGAAATAATAAAGAGTCATTACCATATGAACAAAACCCAAATCAATTGATAACACTCTATGAAATTACTAATCAAATGAGAGATTTAAAACATATCCCACCATTGAAAGTAAATTCAGACATATCACATATTGCTTCAGCAAACTTATATGAAGCAACTGATACAGAAGATGTTGAATTTACAGAAGACGCACTTAAGAACCAACTTGGTAACGAAAATATTGATTTTATAGCTACAAGTCAAAATGTGGGCTATAATTTCGATGATGTGCCTACATTAATTCATAGTTGGATGAATTCAGATATACACCGTTCAAGAATGTTAAATAAAAAGTATAATGAAATGGGTGGAGAAGTAATGAGAAATTATTATTCACTTATTTTTGTACAAAAATAGGTTGTGAGGTGAGCGATAATGTATACAGAGGAAACATTATCAATTTTAGATGAAATTGAAGATTTATCAGATATGATTGTACAATCAAAAGTGTATTTTAATTATAGAGAAGCTCAAAAAAAACTTAAACAAGATGATGAAGCACATTTATTGTATCAAGCTTTTTTAAGATCAAAAGAACGTTATGATGAAGTGATGCGTTTTGGTAGATATCACCCAGATTATCAAAATGTAATGTTAGATACACGTCGACGTAAGCGAGCTTATGAAATGTTGCCTAATGTAATGGATTATAAATCTAAGGAAGTACAATTACAAAATTTAATAGATGAAGTGTTGACTAAAATCGCATTATCTGTGTCAGAAAATGTAAAGATTGAAGTAGGTAATCCATTTTTTAAAACGGATTCTAAAGGTTGCGCCTCAGGAGGCACATGTAATTGTAGTTTATAAATAAGAATACAATCTAGTAAATCAGAGGTTGAGTTGCAAAATTAGGTGTAAGCATGTTTTTATTTTAGTTATAGATGACTAACATATTAAAAGAATCTGAGACAACTATGATGTATGTCCCAGATTTTTTTATACATATATTTTAATTTTATATAGAATGAGTGTATTTAATTTGAGATATGTTGTTTTAGTAGTGATTTAAATTGTTTACCTAAATCAGGACGGTCAGTAACAATGGTGTGAACACCTTTTTGATACAAATCATACATTAAGTCAACACTATTGATGCCATAATAACCTGGCACAATATTTAATAAGTTAAGCCATTGAATAAAATGAGTTGATGATAATGGGATACCTTTGAATTTTATAGGCATTTGAAATGTGTCAGCTTGTGGATGATAATGATAGCCTAGTCCTAAAATAAACTTAATCGCACCTTCAGTCACTTCATGTTGACTTGCGCCAGTAGCGATTTCTCCATTGCTTATTGCTCTAAAACGTTCATTTTGTTCTTTATGAAAACTCGTTACAAGTACACGTTTCTCAGCATGATGATGCTTTATAATATCATACATTTTTTTAGGCGCAATAGATCCTTCATAACTACTTGGAGCATCTTTTAAATCTACATTGATATATTTGCTAGGATACATTTCTAAAAGTTCATCGAAAGTTAAAATTTTAGCTTGTTGATGCCCTCTGTAAATATGTCGACCATTAATATCAGTAAAATGAAATCCTGCATCTAATTTTTTTAATTCTTTTAATGTGTAATCACATACTTTTCCGGAACCATTAGTAGTACGGTCAACTGTAGCGTCGTGAAAAACAATCAATTCTTCATCTTTAGTTAGTCTCACATCTGTTTCAAAGCCATCTAAACCATAATCGACAGCATTATCGAAAGCTAATTGTGTTTGTTCTGGTCGAACTGACATTCCACCTCTATGTGCAAAAATATAAGGGACTGGTCCATTAAAAAAGTAAGGTATGTCTTTAAGCATTTTAGGCTTTTGTTTTCTTTTTAAAAGTAATAAACTGCTTAGTATACCTATACTAGTGATACCCAAACTAAAAAAATTCTTCTTAATTTGTTTCAAGATATAACCTCCTAAAGTTCATTTAAAATTAATAATTAAAAAAATATTTTTTGAAAGTTAAGTATTGAGATATTGAATGTATTTTATAAAATTATTAGTCATGGTATAGTAATTATGCATAATAAATGGAGTGAGTGAAATAATATGGAATTGATTCCAAGAGTTAGCTTAATTATTTACTTAAAGCATATTAAACATGAAAGACAGATACGTAAATATGGACATATCGTTTATACTAATAAACCTCGAAAGTATGTAGTAATGTATGTTAATGAACATGAAGTAGACGATATTCTCCAGAAATTAATGAAATTAAAATATGTCTTATATATTGATGGATCCCCCTATAAAAACTTAAAAAAAACATATGATAAAGAAAAGCATGAAATGCTTTAAGATGTATTTAAAAATTGTTACTGCATCGGTGGGATCCAATTTTGTAAACGAAGTACGCTAATTAAATATTTAAAATATAAATCATTTGTATGAAATGCATTTGGCGGTTGAACATCAATGCCGACAATAGGAATGTCATACGATTGAGCTTGTTCATTAATCATCTCAAATTTTTTATTACTATTTGGGTAGGGGTATTTTAAAGCGTTTAACATCATATACATGGCTTGAAATTGTCTACCGGTCGTAGGATTCATAATAATTGCGACTGATGATAATTGTTTGTCTGACTGTGGTGTATGGAAATAGACAACTTTGTCTATTCTTGCATGATTATATTCAATAAGAGTAAGAAATTCGAATAAATCTGTAAGTCCTTCTCCTAAAAAAATAAATGATTGTTTCATAAATATTTAATTCTCCTTTTTCAAAATAAATTATAGTAAATAAATGAATGAAATGGAAGTGTAAGTCAAAATGAGAGTCATTGCTGGAAAACATAAAAGTAAACCACTAGAGAGTTTAGAAGGACGTCATACTCGTCCAACAATGGATAAAGTTAAAGAAGGCATTTTTAACAGTTTACATGAAGTATACGGCTTAGGTTTAGACTTATTTGCTGGAAGTGGTGGTTTAGGAATTGAAGCACTTTCTAGAGGTATGGATAAAGTTATATTTGTAGACCAAAACTTTAAAGCAGTTAAAGTGATCCAAGCTAACCTGAAACAATTAAATTTAGAGGAACAATCTGAAGTATATAAAAATAATGCAGATAGAGCGTTAAAGGCTATCAATAAAAGAGACATTCAATTTGATTTTATTTTTTTAGATCCTCCTTATAATAAAGGACTAATAGATAAGGCTCTAGACCAAATTTCTCAGTTTAATTTATTAAAAGAACATGGTATTATCGTTTGTGAGTTTAGTAATCAAGAAAAAATCAATACATATGATTTTGAAGTAATTAAGCAATATCATTACGGTTTAACAGATACTTTGTTATTAAAAAAAGGAGAACACAATGACTAAGACAAAAGCAGTCATTCCAGGTAGCTTTGATCCTATTACTTATGGGCATTTAGATATTATAGAAAGAAGTTCTGATCGATTTGATGAACTTCATGTATGTATATTAAAAAACAGTAGTAAAGCAGGTACATTTTCTATTGAAGAACGTATGGAATTAATACGTGAATCTGTAAAACATTTGCCAAATGTGAAAGTACATAATTTTAATGGATTACTTGTCGATTTTTGTGATAAAATTGGCGCTAAAACAATTATTCGTGGCTTAAGAGCAGTGAGTGATTTTGAATATGAATTACGTTTAACTTCAATGAATAAAAAATTAAATAGTAATGTTGAAACCATGTATATGATGACAAGTACAAACTATTCATTTATCAGTTCAAGTGTTGTGAAAGAAGTGGCTCAATATAAGGCAGATATTTCAGATTTTGTACCTAGTCATGTTGAAAAAGCATTAAAAGAAAAATTTGAAAATTAAAAAATGAGCGTATAGAACAGAAATGAAATGTTCCATACGCTTTAATTTAATTATTTAATCTAATGATAGGTGTATTAAAATCATTTTTCTTTTGACCTGATAATAAGTTATAAATATCGGTAGCTTTAATTTCATTTTTAAAAAAATGAGCAGATGTTTTATTAATATTAGTGATGAATTGACGCTCCGGAAATTTGGTTTTTAATTGTTTTAGATAACTTTGTCCGCGACGATTCATTCCTAAAATTCTTACAGCTGAAATGGATTGAATATAATCTTCTTTTTTTACATTTAAAAGGATTTGCATAAGTATGCGTTGTAAATGAGTATAGGTAAAGCGTTTTGTCTTCAGTAAAGACATAAAGGATTCAAAAGAAGTTGCTTGATTAATATATTTTTTTAATCGATGTTCTAGTCCCTCAGATATAGTGTATATATGAGCCATTTCATGAATTGAATGACTTAAGATATGATATTTAATAAAGCTAAATGTATCCTCTTTAGTTAAATGAGGTGTTGTATAAAGTGATTGAATTGAAGAGGGAACAACTGTAGTCCACTGAGTTTCTTGAGTGGTTAACGACTGCCTAATTGCAGAACCACTTGCATAGGGTGATGTTTCAATTGTCGCATCATGATGATGAGCATGCACACGTTGGATAGCAAGGCCTTTCATGTGAGGTGCAAATTGTTGTATAGCTTTTAAGTAAGTGATTGCTAAAATATTATTAGGCATTTTTAGTAAAGTATTATCGCTAATTAAATCATTTATAATTTTTGCATAATTACTACCTTCTTTTACTTTTTGATTAAAAGTTGAACTATGTTCTAAATTGATTATTTCATTTGCAGCGTTTTTAAGGCGAGTTATATCAGGTGTTTCACTTCCAAAAGCAATAGTATCAACATCTAGATAACGAGCAATTTGAACAGCTATTTGTGCAAAATAATCACTTGAAGAAAGACTAGCGATAAGGGGTAACTCAACAACTAAATCGACATTGGAAAGTGCCATTTGTGTACGTAGAAATTTGTTATAAATAGCAGGTTCACCTCTCATAACGAAGTTACCACTCATGATTGCAATAGAGATCTCTGCATCGGACTGTACTTTAGCTTGTTGCGCATGATAAGCATGACCGTTATGAAATGGATTATACTCTGTAATCAATCCAACACTTTTCATTTGCAATTCGTCCTTTCAGTATTCATTATTAGTATTGTAACAGATAATAAGATGTTAAGAAAAAATCTTGACAACTTATAATAGTAAAGTTAAAATAAATTTTGTGTTTGTTAGAGGTGAAGCCATATGAAATGGTCAATAACGCAATTGAGAAAATATCAAGGTAAACCTTTTGAATTCAATGAAAAGGCGAACTTTGACGATTTAATAGAACCTTTAGGTCTGATTAATTTATCAGAGGTGAATATCGAAGGTGAATTAACCATAAAATCAAGTGAAGTGATAGCAGATATGCATGTTACTGGTATGTACACTATGCCTTGTGCTCGTACATTAGTGCCTGTAGATGTGCCACTTGATGTCAGAACTTCCGAAGTATTTGATTTAGAAGGTTATAATAGTTATACCGAAGAAGAAGTAGATGAAGATGAACATTATCATCTTGCTACAGATGGTATGATTAATATCCGAGATATTGCTAAAGAATTGGTTATTATTGAGAAGCCAATGCGTGCATTTTCTGAGAATAGTGATCAAATGCTTACAGAAGGTAACGGTTGGGAAGTTATTGATGAAGAACAAGCGCTTGAGCTTGAACACTCTAAAGATAACGACGATTCCCAAACACGCCAAGTTGATCCTAGGCTTCAAAAATTACAACAGTTATATGATAAAGAGTAATAGCAGGTTAATTTAATTTATAGTATAATAATTAAATGACCGAATACTTGAGATTATGTGTTTTAATATTAAGGAGGATATATCATGGCAGTACCAAAAAGAAGAACGTCTAAAACTAGAAAAAATAAACGTCGTACTCATTTCAAAATTTCAGTACCTGGTATGACTGAATGCCCAAACTGTGGCGAGTACAAATTATCTCACCGCGTATGTAAAAACTGTGGTTCTTACAATGGTGAAGAAGTCGTTTCTAAATAATTTATATCTATTTAAAAAAGGTGGAATACGAATTCATTATGAATTCTATCCCACTCTTTTTTTATATTATCTTAATCTATACCATTGCTATCAAAAATAATTTGGAGAGACTATGATGGAACAAATTACTTCAACACAAAATAATAAAATTAAATTAGCAAATAAACTGAAAAAGAAAAAAGAACGCGATAAAACAGGATTGGCTCTCATCGAAGGCATACATTTAATTGATGAAGCATTTAAAAGTAATATGATAATTAAACAATTATTTGTAATTGAGCCAGAAAGAACAGATTCTAGACTTTTAGAGTATGCAAAAGAAGCTTACGAAATTAATATGAAAGTAGCTGAATCATTATCAGGGACTATTACACCGCAAGGTTTTTTTGCAGTCATTGAAAAACCTAAACATGATATCTCAAAAGCGAAACAAGTGTTATTACTTGATCGTATACAAGATCCTGGTAACTTAGGCACGTTAATTCGTACAGCAGATGCTGCGGGTATAGACATGATTGTAATGGAAAAAGGTACAGCAGACGCATACCAAGACAAAGTAATGAGAGCAAGTCAAGGAAGCGTATTTCACATTCCTATTGTCACAATAGGATTAAATGAATTTATTGAACAATTTGATGGCCCAGTGTATGGTACAGCCTTAGAAAATGCTGTGTCCTATAAAAACATCGAATCGCAAGACACATTTGCTTTATTACTTGGTAATGAAGGAGAAGGTGTTAATAAAGAATTATTAACACGTACCTCGCAGAATCTTATTATACCTATATACGGCGAAGCGGAAAGTTTAAACGTGGCGATTGCTGGAAGTATTTTGCTTTATCATTTGAAAGGTTGACCTTTTGATTTAAAATCGACTATACTTAATTGTATACAAAATTAAAATGATATGTTTATTAAAGATAAATATAAACCGATAAAAAGACGTAAACTAAATGATTAATTGCACAGGGAAAGTAAGCGTGACTGAAACTTACTTCAATTTACATTAGTTTTTTTCACCTTTTTGGTTACTTAAAGAAATTTAAGTCGGAGTGCATCTTCGTTAACAATGCTAACAAGTGTATGCTTAGGCATAAATTTGGGTGGTACCACGGAAGGCTTTCGTCCCAGTTATTTAGGGATGAAAGTCTTTTTTTTATTTAATAAAGTAAATTTTATGATAAATAGAAAGTATGAGGTGTAAGTCATGACTCAAAATGATTCAATGACAGAATTAAGACAACAAGCTTTAGTAGACATTAACGAAGCGCAAGATGAACGTGCTTTACAAGATGTTAAAGTAAAGTATCTAGGAAAAAAAGGTTCTGTAAGTGGCTTAATGAAAAATATGAAAGATTTACCAAATGAAGAAAAGCCAGCTTATGGACAAAAAGTAAATGAGTTAAGACAAGCAATTCAAAATGAACTTGATGAAAAACAAGAATTATTAAAAAATGAAAAGTTAAACCAACAACTTGCTGAGGAAACAATTGATGTTACATTACCTAGTCGTCAAATTAATATTGGCTCAAAACATCCATTAACTAGAACGGTTGAAGAAATTGAAGATTTATTCCTAGGATTAGGATATGAAATTGTTGATGGATACGAAGTAGAACAAGATTATTATAATTTTGAAGCTTTAAACCTTCCTAAATCACATCCAGCCCGAGATATGCAAGATAGTTTTTATATTACAGATGAGATTTTAATGCGTACTCACACATCTCCAGTGCAAGCACGTACAATGGAAAAACGTCACGGTCAAGGACCTGTAAAAATTATTTGTCCTGGAAAAGTGTATCGACGAGATTCAGATGATGCTACACATAGTCATCAATTTACACAAATTGAAGGTTTAGTGGTAGATAAACATATTAAAATGAGTGATTTGAAAGGAACGTTAGAGTTAGTAGCTAAAAAATTATTTGGTGCTGATCGTGAAATTCGATTACGACCAAGTTATTTCCCATTCACAGAGCCATCAGTGGAAGTAGACGTCTCTTGTTTCAAATGTAAAGGTAAAGGATGTAATGTATGCAAACATACTGGATGGATTGAAATCTTAGGTGCAGGTATGGTACATCCTAATGTTCTAGAGATGGCCGGTTTTGATTCAAATGAATATTCTGGCTTTGCATTTGGTATGGGGCCAGATCGTATAGCAATGTTAAAATACGGAATCGAAGACATTCGTCATTTCTATACAAATGATGTGAGATTCCTTAATCAATTTAAAGCTGTAGAAGATAGAGGTGAAGCAAAATGTTGATTTCAAATGAATGGTTAAAAGATTACGTAGATGCTGGTGTACCTGCTAAAGACTTAGCTGAGCGTATTACACGTACAGGTATTGAAGTAGCAGATATTATAGATTACTCAAAAGATATTAAAAATTTAGTAGTAGGATATGTAAAATCTAAAGAAAAACATCCAGATGCAGATAAATTGAATATCTGTCAAGTTGATATAGGTGAAGAAGAACTTGTTCAAATTGTTTGTGGGGCACCTAATGTTGATGAAAATCAATATGTGATTGTAGCTAAAGTAGGTGGACGTTTACCTGGAGGTATTAAAATAAAACGTGCCAAATTACGCGGAGAACGTTCGGAAGGTATGATTTGTTCCTTACAAGAAATTGGTGTCTCAAGTAATGTTGTACCAAAAGATTATGAAAATGGAATTTTCGTATTTCCTAATGAAGTGACACCAGGAACTGATGCACTAGACGCATTATATCTTAATGATCAAATTATGGAATTTGATTTAACACCTAACCGTGCAGACGCTTTAAGTATGGTGGGAACTGCATATGAAGTTGCGGCGTTATATCAAACTGAAATGACTAAACCAAACACAACGCTTAACGAAACTGAAACTTCAGCAACAGATGAGTTATCAGTGACAGTTGATAATCCTGAAAAAGTCCCTTATTACAGTGCAAGAGTTGTTAAAAATGTGAGAATTGCACCATCACCTATTTGGATGCAAGCACGTTTAATTAAAGCTGGTATCCGTCCAATTAATAATGTAGTTGATATTTCTAACTATGTATTACTCGAATATGGTCAACCACTTCATATGTTTGATCAAGATCATATGGGTTCTAAAGATATTGTTGTACGTCAAGCAAATGAAAATGAAACAATGACAACATTAGACGATACTGAAAGAACTCTTATTGATACAGATATCGTTATCACAAATGGTAAAGAACCTATTGCATTAGCTGGTGTTATGGGTGGAGATTTTTCAGAAGTGACTGATCAAACAATGAATGTCGTAGTAGAAGGTGCGATTTTTGACCCTGTATCTATTCGTCACACATCACGTCGTTTGAATTTACGTAGTGAGTCTTCAAGTCGCTTTGAAAAAGGTATCGCAACAGAATTTGTCAATGAAGCAGTCGATAGAGCTTGTTATTTACTTGAACATTATGCCTCTGGCGAAGTATTAAAAGATAGAGTGGCACAAGGGGATTTAGGTTCACTTGTTACACCAATTGATATTACTGCTGAAAAAGTAAATCAAACAATTGGTTTTAATTTATCAAATGATGAGATTAAAGCTATTTTCGAACAATTAGGATTTAAAACGATTCAAAATGCCGATACTTTAACAGTATATGTACCTTCACGTCGTAAAGATATTTCAATTAAGGAAGATTTAATTGAAGAAATAGCAAGAATATACGGTTATGATAATATTCCTTCAACTTTACCAGTGTTCGATGATGTAACTAGTGGAAAATTGACAGATCGTCAATATAAAACGCGTACGGTAAAAGAAACACTCGAAGGTGCAGGATTAAATCAAGCCATCACATATTCACTTGTGTCTAAAGACCATGCCAAAGATTTTGCATTACAAGAACGTCCTACAATTAGTCTACTTATGCCAATGAGTGAAGCGCATTCTACATTACGTCAAAGCTTATTACCACATTTAATCGAAGCAACAGCTTATAACGTAGCACGTAAAAATAAAAATGTAAGATTATATGAAATTGGACGTGTATTCTTTGGTAATGGCAAAGATGAATTACCAGATGAAATAGAATATTTAAGTGGTATTCTAACTGGAGAATATGTAGTTAATACTTGGCAAGGTAAAAAAGAAGAGATTGATTTCTTTATTGCTAAAGGTGTAGTCGATCGAATTGCTGAAAAATTAAATTTAGATTTCACTTATGAAGCTGGCGAAATTAAAGGTCTTCATCCAGGTAGAACTGCGATTGTTTCATTAGAAGGTAAAAAAATAGGATTTGTAGGAGAATTACATCCTCAATTAGCAGCTGAAAATGATCTTAAACGCACATATGTATTTGAATTGAATTATGATGCAATGATGCAAGTAGCTGTAGGTTACATTAATTATGAACCAATTCCAAAATTCCCTGGTGTATCAAGAGATATTGCTATGGAAGTAAACCGTGACATGCCTTCCTCAGAATTATTAGACATTATTCATGAGAATGGTGAAGACATTCTAAAAAATACGCTTGTATTTGATGTTTATGAAGGTGAACACTTGGAAGAAGGTAAAAAATCAGTAGCCATTCGTTTAAATTATTTAGATACTGAAAATACACTTACTGATGAACGTGTTTCTAAAGTTCATGATAAAATTTTAGAAGCATTAAAAGCTACAGGCGCTACAATTCGATAAAAAAATAAAGAAGAGTTTGGAACTTACATCCTAGAAAAATAGCCAGTAAATGCGTTTATTATATAGTCATTTACTGGTTTCATTATTTACAATACTTTATATAGTTGACTCGCCTTATTAGGGGCAGATTCAGTCTGAAGTCTTTAGCGTATAGAGTCTAGCTCAAATATTTTGTCTTTATATGTAATTTTACATTTGAATATTAAAAAATAAGGCCTTTTCGTATAATTTAATAAACTTCACTAAGCTAAATTAACGAGGTGCCTTATTTATAAATATTCTAACATGACTCAACTTACTCTACCGATAGAAACTTCAGCACTTGTTCCCACAAATGCTGTGTCACGATATGTAAATAATAGTGTTGAAACAATTCTCGATACTGAATTTGATGAATTCAGACATCGTCGTAGTGTTACCTTATAGCATTCTAAAATGTTCTTTATTGATACTTTTTATTAACCAATGTCCATGCTTTATCACGATTTTTAAAATGTTTTTTTGAAATAGAGTCTAACTTACTAATATTATATTTTTCAATAATTTGAGCAGCAATTAAATCTACTTTATGACTCGCGCCTTTTGGAATGTCAAAATGCATCATTTTTGATATTGAATTCATGTGCTTAATAAAAGCATAGCGAGAAATGATACTTGCTGCTGCAATAGCAAGGGATTTAGATTCTCCCTTTGTTTCAAATTTTGTTTGATTTGGAAAAGGTAAGTCGCTTAGAGCATAATGCTTGTAGACGTTACGTTCTGCAAATTGGTCAATGACAATGTAGTCTAATGCTTTAGTATCTATCTTGTTAGTTACATTTTTTATCGCTTCATTATGAAGGACTGCTTTCATTTTTACTTGAGACCAACCTAGTGCTTGTCTTTCATTATATTTAGTATTGTTTAATGTAAGTAATGAATGAGGAATAAAGGTAATCAGTTGTTCTGCAAGTTCAATAATTTTAGTGTCTGTTAATTTTTTCGAATCATCTACGCCTAGTGTTCTTAAAATATCTATTTGCTCGTTAGGTACATAAGCAGCACAAACCGTTAATGGGCCGAAATAATCACCACTTCCCGCTTCATCACTACCAATACAGTTATAATCATCATATGTGATATTATGGAAACCATCTGCCTTTGAAGATTTTGAATTAGTTCCAGAATCAGTAGTACAAAATTGACGCGCTACATGTTCAGCATGTTTTCCTTGAAACATAACTTTACCAGAATTGTAAATACTAATGACAGTGTCATGATATTTGGTTCTTGCTTTCATCCCATTAGGTAAATTGGATGTACTAAAGTTAATTTGGTTCATCAGTTGCTCAATATCTTGATTAGTTAATTTATGTACTACATTTCCCATAAATTGTTTAAACCTCTCTTTTAAAATTCTAATAGATATACTTTAACATAATGAATATAAGAACGTAGGTTTAGTGGTATAAATAGTATTTTAAATCTATAATTACAAATAAGAGACGCTCATGTATAATAATAATAATCTACTTATTCACTCAACAAAACATTAGTCAAAGAAATTTAAAATATTATCAAAAGTCAGGAGTTAATACAATGGGAGAATTTAAAAATCGTATTAATGTATCGATCAATGATCAAAATTTTACGATTATCGGTGACGATGATCCTGAACACATACGTTATGTAGCACATTTAGTAGATGAACAGCTAAGATTATTAGGACGTAAATCAGCAGGATTAGATACAACAAGAAAAGCAATTTTAACTGCAGTGAATATCATGGACGAAAAAGTGAAATTGGAAGAAGAAAACGAAATATTAAAACAAATGATTTATGAATTAAAACATCAGGATAGCTAAATGACTATAGATTTAGTAATGATACTTATTATGTTGATGTATATGATAATTGGTTTTAGAAGAGGTCTTTGGCTGAATAGTCTTCATTTGTCGTCTACACTTGTCTCACTATTCATTGCGCATCGTTTTTACCAATATATATCAAAACAAATGATTGTTTTTGTTCCATTTCCTAAAACAGTTGCTTTTGATACGCACTTCGCATTTCACTACCATGATGTACAACAACGTTTTGATACTATGGTGGCATTTTTATGTATTGCTTTTATAAGTAAGTTGCTTTTATATCTTATTATTGTAACTTTTGATAATATAGTGTCATATCATAATATTCATGTTACAAGTCGAATATTGGGAAGCGTATTAGGTAGTATTGCAAGTGTGATTGTACTGCAACTTGTTTTATATTTAGTATCTTTATATCCTAATGAATGGATTCAGGAAAGTTTAAAACACGGTTATTTAAGCCATATTATTCTATTTAAGATGCCGTTTTTATCATCTTATATACTAAATTTATAAATAAAAAAGATAAAAGGTCAGGACTAGGTGATGATATAAACCTCCTGGTCTCTTTTTATGGAGTGAATGTAATGACAAAGAAAGATGTAATTCAACTACTAGAAAAAATTGCTATATATATGGAATTGAATGGAGAAAATACGTTTAAAGTATCTGCTTATCGCAAAGCAGCACAAAGTCTTGAAATAGATGAACGCCCTTTAGATGAAATCAAGGATGTTACTGAATTAAAAGGAATTGGAAAAGGGGTAGGAGAGGTCATTAGCGAATATCGAGAAACAGGTACCTCATCAACTTTAAAAGAATTGCAACGTTTAGTTCCTGAAGGATTAATTCCTTTAATGAAAATTCAAGGTTTAGGTAGTAAAAAAATTGCAAAGTTATATAAAGAGTTAAATATTACAGATAAGGAAAGTCTTCAAGAAGCTTGTGAAGCGGGAAAAGTTAGTGAATTAAGTGGATTTGCTAAAAAAACGGAACAAAATATACTTGAAACAGTAAAAGCACTAGGAGCTAAAAAAGATTATTATCCTATTGATTTGATGCGACATTTAAATAAAGATATTATGACTTATCTAGAACAATTAGAAAAAGTTAAACATTATTCTGAAGCAGGTAGTTTCCGTCGTTATAAAGAAGTAAGTAAAGATTTAGACTATATTATTAGTACACGAAACCCACTTCATGTACAACAACAGCTTTTAAATATTCCAAATAAAGTGAAAGAGGTCGCAGTTGGAGAAACGAAAGTATCACTTGAATTGGAATATGATGATGAAACGATAGGTGTAGATTTTAGACTTGTTGAACCAGAAGCTTTTTATCATACCTTACAGCACTTTACAGGTTCCAAAGATCATAACATTCGCATTAGACAACTTGCTAAAGCACAAAATGAAAAAGTAAGTGAGTATGGTATCGAACAACAAGATGGAACGTTACTCCAATTCCAAAGTGAAGCTGAAATTTACCAACACTTCGGTAGGAATTGGATTGCTCCAGCAATGCGTGAAGATGCTAGTGAGTTTGATCGTGATTTAAACTCAATCATTACATTAGATGATATTAAAGGTGATCTTCATATGCATACAACGTATAGTGACGGCGCTTTCTCTATACGAGAGATGATTGAAGCAAACATAAAAAAAGGCTATGAATACATGGTCATTACGGATCATTCAAAGAGTTTAAAAGTTGCTCATGGATTACAAGTTGAACGACTATTACGTCAAAATGAAGAAATAAAAAATTTGAATGAAGAATACACAGAAATAGATATTTACTCAGGTACAGAAATGGATATTTTACCTGATGGATCATTAGATTATGAGGATGATATATTATCACAACTTGACTATGTTATTGCAGCTATTCATCAAAGTTTCAATCAATCTGAAGAAGAGATTATGAAGCGCCTAGAATATGCATGTCGTAATCCTTATGTTAGACATATTGCACATCCAACCGGTCGTATTATTGAGCGACGTGAAGGGTATCAACCTAATATAGAACACTTGATGCAACTTGCCGAAGAAACACAAACAGTAATGGAAATTAATGCTAACCCAAAACGATTAGATTTAAATGCTGCCACTGTTAAAAAATATCCAAATATTAAATTAACAATTAATACAGATGCTCATCATGTGGATCATCTTGATTTTATGAAATATGGCGTAGCTACTGCGCAAAAAGGATTTGTAAATAAAAATAGAGTGATTAATACTATGACGCGTGACGCTTTTAAAAACTTTATTAATAATAATACTAAATTACAGAAATAGAGGGATTGTATGAGACAAAAAACATTAGACGTCTTAGAGTTTGATAAAATCAAATCATTTGTAGCTTCTGAAACGATAAGCGATTTAGGACGTGAAAAAGTGTCTAAAATGTCTCCAGCAACTGATTTTGAAACTGTAGAATTTCAAATGAATGAGACAGATGAAATATCACAAATTTATAATAAACATCGTTTACCTAGTTTAAGTGGTTTATCAAAAGTATCACCATTAATTCACCGTGCTAAAATTGGTGGTGTGCTTAATGTTACCGAATTAAATGTAATTAAGCGGTTGGTACAAGTACAAAATCAATTTAAAACATTTTATAATCAACTGCTTGAAGAAGATGAAGGCGTCGTAAAGTATCCAATTTTAAATGAAAGAATGAATCAACTACCTGTACTTACTGATTTATATCAAGAAATAAATGAAAAATGTGATGCTTATGATTTGTACGATAATGCAAGTTATGAATTACAAGGTATTCGAAGCAAAATATCAAGTACGACTCAACGCATTAGACAAAATTTAGATCGTATTGTTAAAAGTCAAGCTAATCAAAAAAAACTTTCAGATGCTATTATTACAGTGAGAAATGATCGTAATGTGATACCGGTAAAAGCAGAATATCGACAAGATTTTAAAGGAATTGTGCATGATCAATCAGCTTCAGGACAAACCCTTTATATTGAACCATCTTCCATTGTTGAAATGAATAATCAAATTAGTCGATTAAGAAATGATGAAGCAGTAGAACGTGAACGTATATTAACAGAATTAACAGGTTTAGTAGCTGCTGATGATGATAATTGTTTAGTGGCAGAGTCAGTTATGGGTCAAATTGATTTCTTAACGGCTAAAGCGCGTTATGCACGATCAATTAAAGGGACAAAACCTACTTTTTATAAAGAAAGAACGGTTTATTTACCTAATGCTTATCATCCTTTATTGAATAAAGATACAGTCGTAGCAAATACAATTGAATTTATTGATGATATTGAAACGGTTATTATTACGGGACCTAACACAGGTGGTAAAACTGTCACTTTAAAAACGTTAGGACTTATCATTGTGATGGCTCAATCCGGGTTACTCATTCCTACATTAGATGGCAGTCAATTGAGTGTATTTGAAAATGTATACTGTGATATAGGTGATGAACAATCGATTGAACAATCGCTATCTACGTTTTCATCACATATGAAAAATATTGTAGAAATTTTAAAAGAAACTGATAAAAATAGTCTTGTTTTATTTGATGAATTAGGTGCTGGAACCGATCCGAGTGAAGGTGCTGCCTTAGCTATGAGTATTCTCGATCATGTAAGAGATATTGGTTCGCTAGTTATGGCAACGACGCATTATCCAGAGCTTAAAGCTTATAGTTATAATCGTGAAGGCGTTATGAATGCAAGTGTTGAGTTTGATGTGAATACGTTAAGCCCGACTTACAAATTATTAATGGGTGTTCCTGGACGTTCCAATGCCTTTGATATTTCTAAAAAATTAGGTTTAGGATTAAACATCATTAATAAAGCTAAAACAATGATTGGCACAGACGAACAAGAAATTAATTCAATGATAGAATCATTAGAGAAAAACTCTAAGCGTGTGGATGAACAACGTATTGAGCTTGAAAAATTATTGAGAGAAGCACGAACAACGCATGATGATTTGGAACGACAGTATCAACAATATAAAAATTATGAACAAAAATTAATGGATGAAGCTAAAGATAAAGCTAATCAACGCATTAAAATAGCTACAAAAGAAGCAGATGACATTCTAAAAGATTTAAGAGAAATGCGAGATAAAAAAGGGGCCGACGTTAAAGAACATGAACTAATTGATAAGAAAAAACATTTAGAAGATCAATATGAAGCTAAATCCTTAAAACAAAATGTAAAAAAACAAAAATGGGATGATATTCATGCTGGCGATGAAGTTAAAGTATTATCTTATGGACAAAAAGGTGAAGTATTAGAATTAAGCGGAGAACATGAAGCTATAGTTCAAATGGGTATTATCAAAATGAAATTACCTATTGAAGACTTAGAAAAAACGAAAAAGAAAAAAGAAAAACCAACTAAAATGGTGACACGCCAAAATCGTCAAACTATTAAAACAGAATTAGACTTAAGAGGCTATCGTTATGAAGAAGCGGTTGGAGCTTTAGATCAATATATTGACCAAGCTGTATTAAGTAACTATGAACAGGTTTATATTATTCATGGTAAAGGTACAGGTGCACTTCAAAAAGCAGTTCAAAATCATTTAAAAAAACATAAAAGTGTTCAATCTTTTCGTGGTGGAATGCCAAGTGAAGGCGGATTTGGTGTTACAGTAGCAGAACTTAAATAATATAAAACTATAATGTTGATTTTTTTAAAATTTGTCGTACAATAAAGCAAGCGTTTAATCTTAACACAAGTGTATGACAAGATTAATAATTAGTGATAAAGATGAGCAAGAGCAATGCAGATATATAGAAAGTCTGTTATAATTTGCTCATCATTGAATATTTAAGGAGGATTGGCAATTATGGCAATCGTAAAAGTTACAGATTCAAATTTTGATGAAAACATTCAATCAGGTGTTAAATTAGTAGACTTTTGGGCAACTTGGTGTGGACCTTGTAAAATGATCGCGCCTGTGTTAGAAGAATTAGCTGGAGACTATGATGGTAAAGCAGACATCTTAAAATTAGACGTAGATGAAAACCCATCTACTGCTGCTAAATTTGAAGTAATGAGCATCCCAACTTTAATTGTATTTAAAGATGGAGAAGCAGTAGATAAAATAGTAGGTTTCCAACCTAAAGAAAACTTAGCAGAAGTTTTAGATAAACATCTATAATATTTAGTACAATTATAAAAGAATGGAGCATTACATGTTATGTAATTGCTCCGTCTTTTTTATGTGAACTTCAAGTTAATAGAAAGGAGGATACGGATGACCGACTACGAAGAAAAAATTAGAGATAAATTAAGTGTCGTCCCATTTGAACCAGGCTGTTATTTAATGAAAGATCGAAATGACCAAATTATTTATGTAGGTAAAGCAAAACGTTTAAGAAATCGACTACGTTCTTATTTTACTGGTGCACATGATGCAAAAACTACACGTCTTGTTAGTGAAATTCGCAACTTCGAATTTATTGTAACTTCAAGTGAGACAGAATCATTATTACTTGAGTTGAATTTGATCAAACAATATCAACCTCGCTACAATATTTTATTAAAAGATGATAAAAGTTATCCTTTTATAAAGATTACTAAAGAAAAACATCCACGTTTACTTGTGACTCGTACAGTAAAAAAAAGGACAGGAAAATATTTTGGACCTTATCCTAATGCATATTCAGCACAAGAAACTAAAAAATTATTAGATCGTATTTATCCTTTTAGAAAATGTGATAATATGCCCGATAAATTATGTCTATATTATCATATCGGTCAGTGTATGGGACCATGTGTGTATGATGTAGATCAACAAACATATGCACAAATGACGCGTGAAATTACTGACTTTTTAAATGGAGAAGATAAAACAATTCTTCATAATCTTGAAACACGCATGCTAGATGCTAGTGAAAAGTTAGATTTTGAACGTGCTAAAGAATATAGAGATTTAATTCAACATATTCATAATTTAACTAAAAAACAAAAAATTATGTCTTCAGATAATACAATTAGAGATGTTTTTGGATATAGCGTTTCTAAAGGTTGGATGTGCATTCAAGTATTCTTTATTAGACAAGGAAATATGATTCAACGTGATGCAACAATGATTCCTCTACAACAAACAGAAGAAGAGGAATTTTACACTTTCATTGGACAATTCTACAGCTTAAATCAACATATTTTACCTAAAGAAGTACACGTACCGAAAAATTTAGATAAAGATATCATTCACTCTGTAGTTGATACAAAAATTGTTCAACCTGCGCGTGGAACAAAGAAAGAAATGGTTGATTTAGCTAATCATAATGCTGAAGTTGCACTAGAAAATAAATTTCAATTAATCGCTAAAGACGAGTCCAGAACGGTAAAAGCCATTGAAGAACTTGGTGAAAGAATGGGTATTCAAACACCGATTAGAATTGAAGCATTCGATAACTCAAATATCCAAGGTGTTGATCCTGTTTCGGCAATGGTAACATTTGTGGATGGTAAACCGGATAAAAAAGGATATCGTAAATACAAAATTAAGACTGTGAAAGGTCCTGATGATTATAAGTCGATGAGAGAAGTTGTACGCCGTCGTTATACGCGTGTACTTAATGAAGGTCTTCCATTGCCAGATCTTATTATCGTTGATGGTGGTAAAGGACATATGTCTGGTGTCATAGATGTACTAGAAAATGAACTAGGTTTAGACATTCCTGTTGCTGGATTAAGAAAAAATGATAAACACCAAACGTCTGAATTATTGTATGGTGCAAATGCTGAGGTTGTACCTCTAAAGAAAAATAGTCAAGCCTTTTATTTGCTCCATAGAATCCAAGATGAAGTGCATCGTTTTGCGATAACATTCCATCGTCAAACCCGACAAAAAACTGGATTACAATCTGTTCTTGATACAGTAGATGGTATAGGAAGTAAACGAAAAACAAAATTATTAAGAACATTTGGTTCCATTAAAAAAATGAAAGAAGCTAGTATAGAAGATTTAAAAGCTTCAGGATTACCTAAAAAGGTAGCTGAAAATCTACAATATGCTTTAAAAGAAGATTAATTTCAAAAAAAGGGGTATGACTTTGAATTTCATACCCCATACATATAGAAAGAATGTTACAATATAGTTAACAAAAAGCTTATTTTTTTAAGAAAGTATGGAAGCGTTTTCTAAATGAGAGATATTATTATTTTATAGTAGTTGCATGGTTATTGTGTAATACTTGTATATCTCATTTATTCGTCTTGTTTTTAATTGTATTTACTTTTTTAAGACATACTTGTAGTTATAAAAAATAATAATACTCAAACTAATAAAAAAAGATGTTTGATTTGTTTAATTTTCAGAAAATTTACAATCATTATAACTATTATATGTTTATACATACAAGTACTAAATAAAATAGTAAATGCGTTTATAGTACTATCTTAAAAAGAAGCTATTTAAATTTATAAGTTTTATAACAGGGGGGACTCCTTTTGGCTAAGTCTAAAAATGAATTTTATCTTAGACGTCTTCATTCACTACTAGGGATTATTCCGATTGGTGCGTTTTTAATTGTTCATTTAATGGTTAACCACCAAGCGACTCAAGGAGCTGAGGCTTTTAATAAGGCTGCAGGCTTTATGGAATCTTTACCATTTTTATTAGCAGCTGAACTTATTTTAATTTACATTCCAATTTTATATCATGGATTATATGGTATTCATATTGCTTTTACTGCTAAAGAAAATATCGGCCATTATTCATTATTTAGAAACTGGATGTTTGCGTTACAAAGGTTAACAGGGATTATTGCTTTCGTATTCATCTTTGTACACCTATGGCAAACACGTTTACAAAAACTTTTCTTTGGTAAAGAAATCAGTTATGACATGATGCATCAAACGTTACAAAATCCAATTTGGGTTATTGTGTACGTTATTTGTGTTATTGCTGTCATTTTCCATTTTTCTAATGGTATTTGGTCATTTTTAGTAACATGGGGATTTTTACAATCTAAAAAATCACAACGTATTTTCACATGGGTTTCATTAATTATTTTCTTAATTCTGTCATACATAGGTGTGACTGCAATTTTAGCTTTTGCATAAAAAATGAAAGTAATAAAAGCATAGTTATAAAAGGAATCAATAGATTAGTTTCAGATATATTTTAGGGGAGTGACAATTCTATGGCAGAGAAAAAAATTATTGTTGTCGGAGGTGGCCTCGCGGGGCTAATGTCAACAATTAAAGCTGCAGAACAAGGTGCACATGTGGACTTATTCTCAATTGTACCTGTTAAACGTTCGCACTCTGTATGTGCCCAAGGTGGTATTAATGGTGCGGTAAATACTAAAGGTGAAGGAGATTCACCATGGATTCATTTTGACGATACAGTATACGGTGGAGATTTTTTAGCAAACCAACCACCAGTCAAAGCAATGACAGAAGCTGCACCAAAAATTATCCATTTACTAGATCGTATGGGCGTTATGTTTAATAGAACAAATGAAGGATTATTAGACTTTAGACGTTTCGGAGGGACACTTCATCATAGAACAGCATATGCTGGGGCAACTACAGGACAACAATTACTTTACGCTTTAGATGAACAAGTTCGTTCTTTTGAAGTTGATGGTTTAGTTACTAAGTATGAAGGATGGGAATTTTTAGGATTAGTTAAAGATGATGAAAATGCAGCAAGGGGTATTGTTGCTCAAAATTTAACTACTTCTGAAATTAAATCTTTCGGTTCTGATGCTGTTATTATGGCTTCAGGTGGTCCCGGTATTATTTTTGGTAAAACAACGAATTCAATGATTAATACTGGATCAGCTGCATCTATCGTATATCAACAAGGCGCTAAATATGCAAATGGAGAATTTATTCAAATACATCCTACGGCAATTCCTGGTGATGATAAATTACGTCTAATGAGTGAATCGGCACGTGGTGAAGGTGGTCGAATTTGGACTTATAAAGATGGAAAACCATGGTACTTCTTAGAAGAAAAGTATCCTGATTATGGTAATTTAGTACCACGTGATATTGCAACACGTGAAATCTTTGATGTATGTATCAATCAAAAATTAGGTATTAATGGTGAAAATATGGTGTATCTTGATTTATCTCATAAAGATCCACATGAATTAGATGTTAAATTAGGTGGTATTATTGAGATTTATGAAAAATTCACTGGTGATGATCCACGTAAAGTACCTATGAAAATATTCCCAGCAGTACATTATTCAATGGGTGGATTATATGTAGATTATGATCAAATGACAACTATTAAAGGGTTATTTGCTGCAGGAGAATGTGATTTCTCTCAACATGGCGGTAACCGTTTAGGTGCTAACTCGTTATTATCAGCGATTTATGGCGGTACAGTAGCAGGTCCAAATGCAATTAAATACATTGAAAATATCGAAACATCATATACTGAGTTAGATGACAGTATTTACCAAAATCGTGTAGATGAAGAACAAAAACGTTTCGACGAATTACTGAATATGCATGGTACTGAAAATGCTTATAAACTTCACCGTGAATTAGGCGAAATTATGACAGCTAACGTTACAGTAGTACGTGAAAATGATAAATTATTAGAAACGGATAAAAAAATTGTTGAGTTAATGGAACGTTATCAAAATATTGATATGGAAGATACACAAACTTGGAGTAACCAAGCTGTATTCTTTACACGTCAATTATGGAATATGTTGCAACTCGCACGTGTTATAACCATTGGTGCGTATAACCGTAATGAATCTCGTGGCGCACATTATAAACCAGAATTCCCAGATCGTAATGACGATGAATGGTTAAAAACAACTTTAGCTGAATATCAAGGTGAATATGAAGCACCTAAATTCACATATGAACCTGTCGATATCAGTTTAATTCCACCACGTAAACGTGACTATACAAGTAAATCTAAAGGAGGTAAAAAATGATGGCTAACAATCAATCAGTAAAAGACACTCCAGAAGAATTACGTCATACAGATGAACAACATAATCAAGAAACAACACATAAAAAAGAAAAACACACGCAAAAAACAGTTAAATTGATTATTAAACGTCAAGATAACCAAGAAGCAAAAGCGTATGAAGAAACATTTGAAATTCCTTATAAAGAGAATTTAAATGTGATTGCTTGTTTAATGGAAATAAGACGCAACCCTGTTAATAGTAAAGGAGAAAAAACAACGCCAGTAGTATGGGATATGAACTGCTTAGAAGAAGTATGTGGTGCTTGTTCAATGGTTATTAACGGCCGTGCACGTCAAGCCTGCTCAGCCATTGTTGACCAATTAGAACAGCCGATTCGTTTGGAACCTATGAGTACATTCCCAGTCATTCGTGATTTACAAGTTGATCGTACAAGAATGTTTGATAACTTAAAACGTATGAAGGCTTGGATTCCAATTGATGGTACTTATGATTTAGGCCCAGGTCCACGTATTCCAGAAAAGAAACGTCAAACAGCATATGAATTATCAAAATGTATGACATGTGGTGTATGTTTAGAAGTATGTCCTAATGTAACACGTAATAATAAATTTATTGGTGCGCAAGCTATTTCACAAGTACGTTTATTTGATCTACATCCAACTGGTTCAATGACTAAAGATGAACGACTGAATGCTTTAATGGGTGAAGGTGGTTTACAAGAATGTGGTAACTCTCAAAACTGTGTTAATGCATGTCCGAAAGGTATTCCATTAACAACGTCAATTGCAGCAATGAACCGTGAAACATCGTTCCATATGTTTAAATCATTCTTTGGTTCTGATCATCAAGTAAATTAAATATGTCATATTTGCCAGCGAAGTGAAAACTTTGCTGGTTTTTTATTAATGAGAAATTCGATACGGATATAAACGTTTATTTAGTAAAATAAAAATGAGCAAAAATATCAATTAATGAATGATTAGGTTTGTCTATGGTAAAATAAACGTATTATGTATTATAAGGATGAATATAAATGAATAAACCCATTGGTGTCATAGACTCTGGAGTTGGAGGACTAACTGTAGCCAAAGAAATTATGCGACAACTTCCTAATGAGACAATATATTATTTAGGCGATATCGCAAGGTGTCCATACGGTCCAAGACCTGGAGAAGAAGTAAAAACCTTTACGACGCAACTTGCTAATAAACTGATGGAATTTGATATAAAAATGTTAGTCATTGCTTGTAATACTGCAACTGCAGTGGCTTTAAAACATTTACAGCAGTTATTACCAATTCCAGTTATTGGAGTCATTGAACCTGGTGCTAGAACTGCTATTATGACGACAAAAAATCAAAAAGTTTTAATTTTAGGTACTGAGGGCACGATTAAATCAGAAGCTTACCGCCATCATATTAAAAAAATTAACCCAAATGTCGAAGTATATGGGGTAGCATGTCCAGGTTTCGTACCACTCGTTGAACAAATGCGTTATGATGACCCTACAATAACTAGTATTGTAATACATCAGACTTTAAAACATTGGCGTAATACAGATGCTGATACTGTTATTTTAGGCTGCACGCATTATCCATTATTATATAAACCTATTAATGATTATTTTGGTGGAAATAAAAGAGTTATTTCTTCTGGGCTTGAAACTGCACGTGAAGTCAGTGCATTACTTACGTTTAGTAATGAACATGCAAGCTATACTCAACAACCAAAACATCGTTTTTTTGCAACAGGTGATACCGTTCATATTAAACATATTATTGCTCAATGGTTAAAATTAGATGTAGAAGTTGAACGTATAAAAGTAGATTAAATTTAAAACAGAATTGAAAGGAAGATTTAAGTGGCAGACATTGTTATAGCTTCTAATAACAAAGGTAAAATAAATGATTTTAAAGCTATTTTTCCAAATGATAATGTTATTGGTATTTCAGAAATTATAAAAGACTTTGATGTTGAAGAAACAGGCACTACCTTTGAAGAAAATGCTCGATTAAAATCTGAAGCGGCAGCTAAAGCACTCAATAAAAGTGTGATTGCTGATGATAGTGGTTTAGAAGTATATGCTCTAAATGGTGAGCCTGGTGTATATTCTGCACGTTATGCTGGTCTTGGGAAAAATGATGAGTCAAATATTGATAAAGTACTTAAAAAGTTAGAAGGTAAGACAAATAGAAAGGCACAATTTGTATGTGTGATTAGCATGAGTGCGCCAAATGAACCAACACGTATATTCAAAGGAACTGTATCAGGAGAAATTACAACAGAACGTAAAGGTGAACATGGATTCGGGTATGATCCTATTTTTTATCTTCCAGAGAAGAACAAAACCATGGCTGAATTAACTACAGAAGAAAAAAGCGATGTGAGTCATCGTGGAAATGCAATTAAAGCTTTAAATGAATATTTGGAGCGTGAAAAATAATGTCTAAATGGTTAATTGTAAGTGATAATCATACAGAATCTGGAATTCTATATGAATTATATGACTATCATATAGACGCAGATATATGCTTACATTTAGGAGATTCTGAATTTAAATATAACGATACTGAATTAAGCTTGTATCAACGTGTAAAAGGTAACTGTGATTTTTATCCTGAATTTCCAAATGAAGACATCATTGAAAAGAACAGTATTAAAGCATTATACACCCATGGTCATCTTTATGGTGTAAATCAAACGCGTATGCGTTTGGCTGAAAAAGCACAATCTCTTGGTTGTCAACTTGCTTTTTATGGGCATACACATATAGCTAAATATGAAAAATTAGGCGACGTCCATATTATAAATCCTGGTAGTATTTCACAGTCGCGTAGTAATATAGAAGAAACGTATGCAGAACTACTTATAGAGGATGAAAGTAAAAAAGCTACGCTGAATTTTAGAAGTAGAGATCATCAAGTCATTCAATCAATAGAATTCGAAATTAATTAACTATTAAAAGGGCTAGGATTACAATGTAAGATAGTCTAGTCCTATCTAATTTCAAATTTGATAACAAACATTTAGCTATTTAGTTTAACTAAATAGCAACGAAGAAAGTAGGTGATTAGTTGCAATTATACGTAATTAGTGGAAAATATAAACTTTTTTTATATTAAAGCTATTGCTAAATAAGATTTCTTTAGATATAATAATACTTGTGTTAAAAAATAATGTCCTGGTAGCTCAGCTGGATAGAGCAATGGCCTTCTAAGCCATCGGTCGGGGGTTCGAATCCCTCCCAGGACGCTAATAGCTTTTAATTAAGCACCTTTTCATTTCAAGAACGCTGTAATGACGGCGTTCTTTTTATTTTTCCTATTAATTGAATATCATAGTCTATCAATTTTTAGGGACTTTTCAGGGACCCGAGTCCCCAACTACATTGCATTGATTATTTCTACTGCTTTTTGATTTTCTTCTTTATATTGTTCTTCCAATAAATGTGAATACACATCCGTTGTAACTGAAATATTTTTATGGCCTAATCTTTTTGAAATGTAATAAATAGAAATGCCTTTTGCTAAAAGATAAGAACAATGTGTATGTCTTAATGCATGAGAAGTTATTTCTTTTATTCCTAGATCATTACAATATGCTTTTAATCTTTTATTAACTGCATTAATAGTTAGATTACCAAAAACACTGCCGTCAATCGTTGCTGGTAACTTTGAAACAGATTGTATGATGAATTTCATATCATCTTTACTCACTTCTACGTATCTAGGTGATGAGTCTGTTTTGTGTTCATCTATATATATTTCATTTTTTACTTGGTTAAGATACTCTCTCTTTAAATTTAATGCACCGCTAACACGACAACCTGTGCAAATCATAATATATAAAACTAACGAAGATGCATTATCTTTAGTTTTTAGATACTGCTTTAATTTCTCATAATCTTCTAGGTTGATAAATTTACTATCTTCACTTTTATTAGGATTACTCGCTTTATAATTTACTTTGAATGTAGGGTTTTTAGTTATTAAACCTTCATACACTGCATCATCTAATGACGTTCTAATATAACCGTTTAATTTTCTGATTGATTCTTTAGAATGAGATTTAGAGTAATCATTTATAAAATTTTGATAGTGATACCTAGAAATGTCTTTTAAAGATTTTTTACCGATACTATGTTCACTTATATGTTTTATAGCTGAAGCATACGACTTATATGTTCTAGGGCTTACAGTGGATAATTTGAACGTTTCACACCACGTTTTAAAATATTCGCTCAATGTTAAGTTAGGTTGATAGTCGATACCATTTTTTAATTCGCTCATTCTTTCTAGTCCAGCAGCATCAGCTTCTCTTTTTGTTCTAAACCCTTTTTTACGATACCTTTTACCCTCATATTTAAATTCATATTGCCATTTTTTACCGTCATAACAACGTGTTTTCATATAATCACCTCAAAAAAAGTAAAAAAATAATAAGGGTAGGCGGACTACCCTGAAAATACTAATTAATTGGTTCGACTTCATCTAATATTTCATTTTGACGTTTTTCCATTGCTTCATATTCTTCGTCGCTTACATCTTCCTCAAACATTTTATCTGATAGATCAAAATATTCTTTTTGAAGTTTAGCTTCTTTTTCTTCTTGTGCTTTTCTATCATCTTCTATTTGTTTATCAACTTCGTCATAATCTATCATTCCCGCGTCTGTACCAGGAGTTGATTCGGAAGAATTAGAATTATCATATACTGATTTTTCTTGACCACTTTCAACTCTTAAAGAACTTTCATAAGCTGCACTAGCAGGACCTTCCATAACGTTACCTTGAGGGATAACACCATTAGCTACTGCATTGTTATAAGCTTGTATTTTAGTTGTTTCACTATAATTTCCATAGATAACTGATTCAAGAGTACCTCTATCTTTGATGTTTGTTACATCAACGTTTTGTGTGTTTTGAGATTTTTCATTTGATGAGTTATCTTGATCGTCTAATTCATTATCATTGTGTTGTTCTTCAGTAGAATTATCTTCTTGTTTAGATTTGTTATCTTCATTTTCTTGAGATTTCTTTTCTTCTTTAGACTTTTTATCCTCTTTGGATTTATTGTCTTTTTTATCTTCCGATTTCTTTTCGGTTTTGCTTTCTGACTTAGTATCAGAATCGTTATTAGATGCATCGTTATTACCACAAGCGCCTAAAATTAATGTGCTTGCGAAAATTAATGCTAAGAATTTTTTCATTATATATCTCCTTTGATTTATTTTTAATAATAAGATTTTATACAAATATCAATTTCTTATTTGAAAACAATTTTATCTTCATCATAAGCATCAACTGAATAACCTACATATGCATGTGTTTTTAATATTAAATGTTTTGGTTCGCTTTTAAATTCATATTCATAAATATTAAATTTGAATTCTTCTGTTATTGTATGGTGTTCTTTTAATTCAACATTTGTGTGTAATGTAAATGTTTGTAATTCATTTTCTAAAACAGGAAATTGACTCTTTTTATCAGGATTTTCATATCTTTCTACTAAAGTTAATGAAATTTTGTTAATAGTTTGAGAAGAATTACCACCCTCTATTCTTACAATTCCTTCCAAAGTATCATTACTATGAATACTTTTATTTTTTACTAAAGTTTCAACCTTCACAGAGTTTATTCCAATAGAAGCAAGAAGATTTTCAAACATAGAACCAAATCCTTTCTGATTAAATATTTTAATTAAACAATTACCATAACACTAATCAATTCTGTGCAACTTATAAACCCTTAATGGCTCAAATGTGATAGAGTAAAACAAAAGGGTACCAAGTACCCTCATCATTCTACTTATCTAAGTTGTCTACTGCATATTGCGCTTCTTCTTCTGTGAATTTATAGCCAGAATTTGAAATTAATTGATCGTAAATTGCATCTTTAGACATATTCATATCTTCTTGATAAGATTTTGCACTTTCTAATGCGTTTTTCTTATAATCAGCTTTCAAGTGGTCAACCGCATATTGTGCATCTTCTTCTGAGAATTGGTCTCCAGCACTAGAAGTTAATTGTTCATAAATTCCTTGTTTAGACATATGCATTCCGTCCGCATAATTTTTAGCTGAATTTAATGCTGCTGTCTGTTCTTTGGAAGCATTTTTGTCTTCTTTAACTTCTGAATTATCATCATTCATTTGTTTATCTACTTCGTTGACAAAGGCTCCAGTACATGATGTAAGACCAATGATTAATAGGATTAATAAAACTAAACAACCACCGCAACCCCAAAGCCAGCCTTTTTTACGTTTCTTCTTTTTCTCTTCTTCTTGTTGCTTTTGATATTCTTGAAACTGTCTAAATTGTCTTTCTTCTTGTTCGTTATTAAATTTTTC
>NZ_KV821150.1:0-297 GCF_001815595.1 Staphylococcus sp. HMSC070D05
TTCTCATCTCTGATTTCTTCAGCTGTCGCATCACCGTTATTAATCACACCTTGAGCTTCTGAACTAATTCGTTCTGCTTCTGCTTTTTTCGCTCTATAATTATCTGCTGTTGCTGGCGTCATTCCTGGCGTTGGATCTTCCTCGCTAGTCGCTGCATCTAATTTTGTTTTTGCTTTCACTAATTCGCTGTTATTTTCTTTGTCGTGAAGTAAGCTAATGGCATTGTCTAACTTAAGTTGTACCGCGTCAATTTTTGCGATAGCCACTGTTACTTGTGCTGGTGTCGCATTGTCATCA
>NZ_KV821151.1:0-277 GCF_001815595.1 Staphylococcus sp. HMSC070D05
CTGTTACTTGTGCTGGTGTCGCATTGTCATCATGAATCACTCTATCTGCTTCTGTTTTTGCTGCTTCAAGTTCATCATGGATTTTAATCATTTCATTATTGTATGCAGTCACACTCGCTGGTTTTTTACCTTCGGTAACTCCCACATGATTTAATCCTGGACGTTTTTGTTCTAGCACTGATTTATCTGCTTTTAATGCATTTTTCGCTTCAGTTAAATGAGTTAATGCTTCTTCTACTTTTGCTTTCTCATCTCTGATTTCTTCAGCTGTCGCATC
>NZ_KV821152.1:0-1237 GCF_001815595.1 Staphylococcus sp. HMSC070D05
GTCGCATCTGGTGTTTGATCAATTGCTGCTTTCTTAGTTCTTGCAGCATCATCAATTGCTCGTCTTGCTTCAGCTTTTTTAAGCACATCTGGTTGGATTGCATTGATTGTATTCGTACCATTTGTTTTTGCTTCATTCACACCTGAATTATTTATTGCTTCATTGATATGAGCTTTGGCTTCCGTTACCGCTTGGTCTACCTTCGCTTTGGCTGCCTCTTTTTCTTCTGTTGTCGCATCTGGTGTTTGATCAATTGCTGCTTTCTTAGCTCTTGCTACTTGATCAATTAACGTTTTAGCTGCAATTTTTTTAATAATATTGGGTTGAATATTATTAATTGCTATTGTGCTATTATGCTCAACTTGATTCACATCATTATTTGTAACTGCTTGATTAATGTTACGTTTTGCTTTTGTTACCTCTTCATCCACTTTTGATTTCGCGGCTTCTTTTTCTTCTGTTGTTGCATCAGGTGTTTGATCAATGATGTTTTTTCTAGTTAATGCAATTTGATCAATAGAAGTCTTAGCTGTCTCTTTTTTTACAACTTCTGGCTGAATGTTATTTATAGCAACATTTCCTGTATCTTTTGCTTGATCTACATCACTATTTGTTACTGCTTGATCAATACTATGTTTTGCTTTTGTAACTTCTTCATCTACTTTTGATTTCGCGGCTTCTTTTTCTTCTGTCGTTGCATCAGATGTTTGATCAATAATGGCTTTTTTGATTTTTGCTTGAGTATCTATACCTCGTTTTGCTTGTTCTTTTTTAACTGTATCTGGTTGGATATTATTTATTGATGCCGTACTATTATGTACTACTTGATCTACATCATTATTAGATAAAGCACGATTAATGTTATTTCTCGCTTCTGTTGCAGCTTCGTCTACTTTTGACTTTGCGTCTTCTTTTTCTTCTGTTGTTGCACCCGGTGTTTGATCAATCGCTTCTTTTTTTATTCTAGCTATTTCATCGATTGCAGTCTTTGCTGCTTTTTTCTTAACTATATTTGGTTGAATATGACTAACTGTTGTAACACCATCTTCTTTTGCTTGATCAACAGCTTGATTTACTTCTGCATGATTAATATTATTTTTTGCTTCTATTGCAGCTTCGTCTACTTTTGATTTTGCAGCTTCTTTTTCTTCTATAGTTGCATCAATATTATTGTCGATCTCTGTCTTCTTATTAATAACTTCATTATCAATTGCTTGTCTTGCTTCAGCTTTTTTAA
>NZ_KV821153.1:0-257 GCF_001815595.1 Staphylococcus sp. HMSC070D05
GTGGTTCTACCTCCCTATTATCATCAGGATCACTCTTCATTTCTTCAACGAACTTATCCCCTTTTGTAAATTCATCTTCGCTTGTACTGTCATTCTTTTTCTCTTTGGTTATATTCTTATGATTTACTTTTGTTGGTTGGCTTTTCTTTTGATGTTGGTTGATATTTTGAGACTCTTCAGTAAAAGTTGCTTCTTGTGGATTAATATTCTGTCTATTATTCGTGACTGTATCAAAAGAATAATTAAGCTGTCTTTCT
>NZ_KV821154.1:0-254 GCF_001815595.1 Staphylococcus sp. HMSC070D05
CTATATTTTTCTAACTTTGCAACAGAACCAAAGTACAGCTATCTAAACAAGATGTATAAGACAAATTATTAGATAAATAAGATACATCAGTGATGAAAATTTGGCGCGGCATTCAAAAACAATAATCAAAAGAGAAGGAGCTTATAATGAAAGTTAACGAACAAAAAAAAGAAGCTAGAAAATTTATTGAAAGATGGAAAAATAGGGGAGAAGAAAAAAAAGGGTTCTGTTGCAAAGTTGAATTTATAGTATAA